>JACCUM010000168.1 GCA_013811805.1 Geodermatophilaceae bacterium
TGCTCGAGCCGTACACCCCGATCCCCCCGGCCGAGCGCATCCCGGCGACCGAAGCGACGAACAACACCGCCCCACCGTGCTCGCCAAGCCACTGGTGATATCCCTCCTGGACGAACCCGAGAGCCCCGACGTAGTTGACATCGAATATTTTGCGGGCGGCGTCGAGGTCGGTGTCGATGACGCGGCCGTACACCGGGTTGATCCCGACGTTGCTGACCACGTAGTCGCAGCTACCGAAGGTGTCGATCGCGGCTCGGATGGCCGCAGCCCGATGCTCGGCATCTCCGGCATTGCCGGGTACGGCGAGCGCGATGTCGGCGCCGCCCAGGCTCTCGACCGCGGCGTGCAGTTCGTCGGGCTTGCGAGCGGTGATGACCACCCGGTCGCCCCGCGCGATCAGCTTCCGGGCAATGGCCAGGCCGATTCCGCGGCTGCCGCCGGTGACGAGGGCCGTACGAGAAGTCATGGCCCGGGACTGTATCCAGAAGCGGACTTTCTCCGGAGAACGTGCGGTCTGGTCGCTCGCTGATGTGACATTCTCCGGAGAAAGTCCCTGGGGAGCAGCGCCGGGGTCAGCTCAGCCGAAGACCGAGGCCGGGTGGAGGTCGACGCCGTGCAACAACCAGGCAAAGCCGCCCAGCCCGCCCCGGTCGAGCAACTCGGCGGCATCACCAGCCCGCTGTAGCGCGGCCGCATAGCCGGCCGGATCCGCGGCGTATTCCGGTCGACGGCCACTGACCCCCAGGGCGCTCAGGGCGCTCCGCTGGTCGGTGAGCAGGGCCGGTACGGCCTGCCCGTACGCCGCACCCCAGGCCGCGCCGGCGGCGGCTACAGAGTCGATCGCCACATGGGCGGTCAGGTCACAGCTCCCGTCCGGGATCGGCTCGGTTTCGCGACCGTGGCGGAAGCCGGTCAGCGTCCCGTACGCCGGTCGGTCGGCCGCCGAATGCGAGTAGTCGATGGCCACGGCCAGACCCCGCTGGACGTGCGACACCGCAGCCCCCCAGGCGGTGTCCCGAGTCAAGCCGATCTCGCGCCGATGCCCGGACGGCCACCAGCGCGCCAGCCAGGCCGACTCCTGCGCGGTGGGCGGGCGACCAGGAGTTTCCACACCGGCGTGGTCCACGAGTAACACGACATCATCGCCGGCTCCGTCGGCAACTACGACATCAAGGGCGATGTTGTCCAGCCATTCGTTGGCGATCAGCAGGCCGGTCATGTCCGGCACGCCGTCCAGCCAGGTCAGATATGGCGACAGGTCCGCAGGCCGAGGGCGGCGCTCGACCACCGTGGGTCGGGTCCGAGCCGCCCGCTCCGACCCGAGTGAGCGCAGCACGGCTTCGAGCAGGTCACCCGATCCGGCCCCCACATCGACGAGATCCAGCGGATCAGGCCGACCCAGCGCGACGTCCACCCGGTCGAGCAGTTCC
The DNA here is from genome assembly GCA_013811805.1 of Geodermatophilaceae bacterium. Classification (GTDB taxonomy): domain Bacteria; phylum Actinomycetota; class Actinomycetes; order Mycobacteriales; family Geodermatophilaceae; genus JACCQS01. Next base: position 1,431 of record JACCUM010000168.1, read on the forward strand.
CCGACGGCTCCGGCAAAGAGTTCGGCCACCGTCGCCGAGCCCGAGACCGACGTACGGAAGTGCCCGGTGGCTCCCTCGCCGAGGACGTAGAAGCCGTCGGGCCCGTACAGCGCCCGATCCATCGCCGCCGACCACCGCGCCGGACCCACCGGCGACGCAGGACCCGGCGTCGGCGCGCGTTGCTCAGCCATCGATGCGTACGAACGCCAGCAAGGAACCAGCACCGTGGTCTCGGGACTCGCGGTAGCCCAGGGATTCGTAGAAGGCTCGCTGACCGGGCTCGTCGTCGGTCAGCAGAACCTTTTGGCGGACACCGGCGTAGGGCTCGAGCACGGCGAGGACGAGCGCTCGGCCGACTCCGGTCCGCTGGGCGTCGGGATGGACCAGCACGTCCTGCAGGTAACAGATGGTCGCTCCGTCAGAGATCACCCTGGCCAGGCCGATAAGTCGCCCGCCGCGGCGTGCGGCCATGACGAGCGACGATCCGGCCAGTGCCGCGTGCAGAACCGCAGGGTCGTCGGTGTACGCGGTCCAGCCCACCGCCCGGTACAACGCGATGACCTCATCCGCGTCCTGCACCGGCCCGCGTTCTACCGACAGCTCGTCAGAGGGCACGCGGCTCAAGGTAGCCGGGCGAACCCGCCGCGATTGCCGCACTGATCGACACGGTTGGTCAGATCCGACCGCGACTACCCGGTCCGATCATCCCCACCGATGGCGTCCTTGACGACCCCAGCGGCCAGCGGGTGGACAACCAAAGGTGACGAACGCCACCCCGCCGCCCGGCATCGCGCGCCTAGGCTCAGCGCTGTAACAACTGCGAGCTGTAACAACTGCGTGAAGACCCCATGACGTCTGGTACCCGCCCGCCGGGACTGGAACGGAAAGGACGCGCTGAGCCATGTCGTTGCATACCCTCGCGCCACTACGGGTCGGGATCGTCGGCGCCGGTCGAGTCGGGGCTGTCCTCGGCGCCGCGCTGGCCGAATCCGGGCACCGGGTTGTCGC
>JACCUM010000191.1 GCA_013811805.1 Geodermatophilaceae bacterium
GAGCAGGGCCCCTAACACGACCAGCCCCAGGCCGACCGACAGCAGTCCCAGGCCGACCACGGCAGGCGCCGTTACTCGGCGGTGATGGGTGGCGCTGCTGAGCTGGGCGGCGAGAATTGGATTCTCGCGCGTCAGTACATGCGCGATGCGGTCGAGCGCGCGGCGCTCGTGGGCGGTGAATGTCCCTCGTCGGCCTCCGGGTGGGGTCGGCGCCCGAGAGCAGCGCATGGTCGCTGGTGATTGGGCCGGGGGCTGCTCGGCTCATCGGGATGACCTGCGGGGGGCATGTCAGGCTGCTGATCGGGTGAGCAGGGCTTCATAGATGGTCGGGTCGTCGCCGGTGGCAATGGGGTAACCGACGCCGTACTCGCCGGTGTAGCGGACCTGCACACCGGGGTTGGCGTGGTTGGTGGCGTCGGGCAGGAACAGGTGCGGGCTACAGGTCACCGCGTCGCTGGCCGCGATCAGGTACTGGTTCATGAGCTGGCGGCGGGCTCGGCCGTCGTCGAGAGCCGCGGCGAGCGCGGCGGCGTCGAGGTCGGTTTCGGCGGCGACGGCCAGGATGACCGGGCGCAGGCTGATGTTGCGCGACTCCATCCAGAACGCGCGGCGAAGACCGCGGTCGAGGGCCTCGCTGGCCGCCAGGCCCTGTTCCTTCGCAGCCTGCACGGCTTCCAGCGCCGGTAGTGAGGTGGACGGGTAGGCCCAGTCCGGGCCCTGCCAGAGCCGCCAGCCGGCGTCGGGGTCGAGCCGGCCGATGGCCGCGACCTCGGAGTCGGTGCCGGGGCGGGGGCTGCTGGCGCCGTTGATCAACTCGAGCGGGAACGCCCGGTGATCGAAACTGACCGTGGTGTCCAGGCCGAGTTTGTGGCGGGTGGTGTGCAGGCGGTGCACGGCGAGGTGGGCGAACGAGCACCACAGATCCGAGTAGATGATGATCGTTCCAGGGGGTGGGGTCAGCTGCGAGGAGCTGCCGACGTTCCTGCCGGACTCGGTTGTCGGGGCGGTCATCGAGCTGGTCATGGAGGTCTCCTATGCGGTGACGAACCGGGCGAGGACGACGCCGGCGACGATCAGGGCGAGTGCGCCCAGACGCCCGGCGGTGAGCGGGTCGTGGTAGATCACCACGCCAAGACCGATTGCGCCGATCGCGCCGATCCCGGTGAACACGGCGTAGGCGGTACCGACCGGGATGATGCGCATGGCCAGGGTGAGGGGGTACACTGCGGCCGCGGCCAGCGCCAGGCACAGCAGCGTCGGCAGTGGCCGGGTGAAGTTTTCGGTCGGTTTGATGCTCTGCGACCACGCGACTTCGATCAGACCGGCCAGCAGCAGCCAGATCCAGGCCATCACGGGCCTCCCTTCGAATGGTTCGCGGGATGCGTTGTGTTGCCACGGCCGATCGTCGGCCATGGGCTCAGGTGAACTGGAGCAGTGCGACGCCGGCGAGCAGCGTCGCGACCCCGAGCTGGCGGGCGCCGGTGATCCGGCGGCGGGGCAGCCGCAGCAGCCCGAAGTGATCGACCGCGGCGCTGACCAGTTGTTGGCCGGCCACGGTGAGCGCCACGGTGGGGGCCACGCCGATCAGCGGGATGAGCAGGAACACAGCGGTGACATAGACCGCTCCGACTAGCCCGCCGAGCCAGCCCCACCACGGCACTGTCGCCAGCGGTATGAGCTGCGGTCGGGGTGCGCGCGTCAGGCGCAGCGCCAGGACCAGGACCCCGGCCATCGCCGCGGTGGCCAGCAGAAACGACAACGCGGCTACGACGAGGGGAGCGCCCAGGTCCAGGCGCAGCTGCGCATTGATCGCGCCCTGGACCGGCAGGACCGCCCCGCCGACCATCGCGAAGGCCACCAACAGGCGACGTCCGACGACCCGTTGGGCGGGCGCGCCTGGCTGCCCGGACACGGCCGGCCGCGGCGCGGAGGTCGCCGAGACTGCCGCTGGTGTTGCCGGGCTGACTGCCGGCGGCGACAGTTCTTCGGTCTGCGCCCCGGTGGGGGCCGCGTTGGCTGGCGATGCTCCCTTGGTTGCGACGCCGACGGGGGTGGGGGCCGTGGCAGCGGTGTCGGGAACCTGCGCACGGGTGATCAGGGCGGCACCAGCGAGCACCGCGAGGACGCCGAGGACCGCCGCCAGTCGCAGCGGTTCCGCGGTTACCTCGAGCAGGCCCAGGGTGTCGAGCAGCAGTGAGGCCAGCATCTGCCCGGTGATGAACAACCCGACCGTGACCAGGGCGCCGAGCCGGGGGAACGCCACGATGCCGGCGGTGATGTACACCGCGCTGCCCAACCCGCCCAGCAGATGCCACCCCGTCACGCCCGGGACCATCCCGAACGCGCCCAGCCCCCCGACTGCCGCGGCTGCGACGAGCAACAGCACCGAGGCGAGTGCGAGCTGCAGCGTCGAGGCCCCCAATGGGCTGCGCATCGCCGTGCTCAGCTGCACGTTCGCCGCGGCCTGCACCGTCAACAACCCCCCGACGACCAGCAGCAGTGGAACCACCCATGCCTGCATGACGAACCTCCTCCCGCTATGTGGACGCCCGTCCGAATGAATGAAAACGCTACCCAACAACCGGACGGCCGTCCAGTTGATGGGCTAAGCTGCTGGAATGCAGCTGCCCCTCGCCGACCCGTCGCAGCGCCCGGAGCGCGCCGACGCGGCCCGCAACCGGGTTCGGGTTCTCGCCGCGGCCGAGCGGTTGTTCGCCGAGCGCGGCGCCACCCGGGTGAGCATGGAAGACATCGCCAGGACCGCCGGGGTCGGCAAAGGCACCCTCTACCGGCGCTATCCGGACCGGGCAGCCGTGGCCGTCGCACTGCTCGACGAGCACGAATGTCGCCTACAGCAGCAGCTCCTCACCGGCCCGCCGCCGCTGGGCCCCGGCGCTCCACCCGCGGACCGCCTGGCCGCGTTCTACACCGCAATGCTCGATCTACTCGACCAGCACCTCGATCTCGCCCTGGCCGCCGAGACCGGCGACGCCCGATTCCGCACCGGCGCCTACGCGTTCTGGCGCACCCACCTGCGGGTCCTGCTCCGCGCCGCGGATATTCCCGATCCCGACGACGCACTCGCCGAGGTTCTCCTCGCCCCCCTCGCCGGCGAGTTCTACCGACATCTGCGCGACCGCGGGCTGCGTCAGTCACAACTCCTGTCCACGCTCACCGCGCTCGCCGCCCGCACCCTCGGCGGCGGCACAGCGCAGCGCTGCGTTTCACCGAAACCCGCAGAGGTTCTGCACCCAGACTGACCGGACACGAGCCGCCCTGCCCGGTCACGGATCCGCTTCCGGTCATTCGATCTTGACGAAACGGATGGCGGCCCTGGCTTCGTGCGGTCACGAGCTGGGATGCCGTTCGTCAAGATCCCGTTAGCTGTCCGAGGATGCCTGGCTGCGTCCCCAGCTCGCTGGGCTGAGCAGCGCACGTCAGCGAGCGGTCGCGATCCGCGCTCGCCGGCTTGCGCGGCGAGTGGTCTCGCCAGCCGCCTGACCACCGGCGCCAGGTCGCCCGACAGCTCGACGGGCCGAGTCCGCATCGTCACGCGTAGCCGCGCCAGTACAACCCACTCAGAGCGCGTACGGCCCGAACCGCAGCACGGCCACAACCAACGCCAGCAGCCCGAAGACCAGCGGCGAGGCGAACTGCTCTTTCCGACGGACGTGCACCAGGACGGCGGCCGCCATCACCAGGGCAAGGCCGACCGATGCCAGCGGCGTGAGGACCGGTGCGATCCCAGTGGCCGCGGGCACGATCAGCCCGATCGCGCCCAGCACCTCCAGCACGCCGATGCCCTTCACTCCGCCGTCGGAGTAGTCCTCGGCCCACCCCATCCCGGACGAGACCAGCGCCGGCCGGGGCCGGACCAGCTTGATGACGCCGCTCGCGAGGAAGACCAATGCCAGCAGGATCTGCAGTACCCAGACCACGATCTCCATCGATTGCACCTCTCGGATAGTGACCTGGGCCATCGGCGCCAGGTGGATGGTGTTCG
>JACCUM010000471.1 GCA_013811805.1 Geodermatophilaceae bacterium
GCACGCTGCGCCGGCAGCTGCTGGGTCGGCGGGTCCGACTCGACGGCGGCGTCCTGATGGCGTCGACTCCCGCCGTCGACCGGTTCGGTCACAGGTACTCCGTCGTCGCTGGCAACAGCTCCTGGAAGGTACGCCCGGACGCGATCGCGCCGATCGCCGTCATCGTCCAGTTCCCCTGAACGTCGCGGGACACCTTGGCCATGACCTGCGCGTTGTGTCGCCCGGACCCGGACAGGTCGTAACGAGCCAGCTCCACGTCGGTGCTCTGGTCGATCAGCCGGCAGAACGCGTTCTCGATCTGCGAGAAGTCCTGGCCGGTGAAGGAGTTCACGGTGAAGACGATCTGGGACACTTGCCGCGGCAGCCGGGTCAGATCAACGATAATCGACTCGTCGTCGCCCTTACCGTCACCGGTCAGGTTGTCGCCGGTATGTCGCACGGATCCGTCCTTGCTGGTCAACTGTTTGAACCAGACAGCATCGACCAGGTTCCGGCCGCCGTCGAAGAGCAGGGCCGAGGCGTCGAGGTCGATGGATTGCGTCTTCAGCCCACCGAACAACCCCTTCTTCTTGGCGGCGTCCCAGCCCAGCCCCATCCGGACCGCGGTCAACGATCCCCCGCCTGGCTTGGCGAGTGAGACCTTCTGTCCCTTGGCCAGCGACACGGTCATCAAGCACTCCTTTCGTCGAGCGGACGTGCGGTTAGTAGCCGTACGAGTTCAGGTTCGAGATTTCTCTGCTGGGGAATCCGCCACATCGAGCCCCGCGCCTCCCTCGTCTCCCTGGCTGGTCGCCAGCCACCTCCTGGCGACGAGGCTACTCAGCCACGCGGCGCCGATGAGGGCGACACCGACCAGGCCAGTGATGATCTCGTTGACGTGGATGTCGCCGACGGTGATCAGCAGGATCACGGCGAGCGCGCCGATCGCCCAGTGCGCACCGTGTTCCAGGTAGATGTACTCCGCGAGAGTGCCCTGACGCACCAGGTACACAGTCAGCGACCGGACGAATATGGCCCCAATCAGTCCGAGGCCAAGCGCGATGAGGATCGGGTCGGCGGTGATCGCGAAGGCGCCGACCACACCGTCGAAGGAGAACGCGGCGTCGAGCACCTCGAGGTAGAGGAACAGGAAGAAACCCGCCTTGCCGGTGGCCTTCGCGGCGCCGGAAGGACCCGACCGCACCGCTGCGTCGCCATCCGCGACCTCGTCGAACAACGCGCCGAGCCCGTTGACCGCGAGGTAGGTCACCAGACCGAGCATCCCGGAGAGCAGCACGACGCCGACGTCCTCAGCGAGGAAGCTCGCAATCAGGACCAGCGCGACCGCGGCCACGACGATGGACAGCCGGTCCAGTTTCCCGATCCTGGCCAGCGGGCGCTCCAGCCAACTCAGCCAGGTGATGTCGCGATCCTCGAAGATGTAGTCCAGGAACAGCAGCAGCAGGAACATTCCGCCGAACGCGGCGATCTGCGGATGCGCCTGATCGAGCAAGTAGCCGTAGGTCCCCGGTTGGGTTGGGTCGCCCTTCTCGAGCGCGAGATTGATCGCCTCGATGGGACCGAGGTTGGCGGTGATCCCCACGATGAGCAGTGGGAACACCAGCCGCATACCGAACACGGCGATCAGGATCCCGATGGTGAGGAAGATTTGCTGCCAGAACGCGCTCATCCGTTCCAGCACGGTCGCGTTGACGACGGCGTTGTCGAAGGACAACGACACCTCGAGGATGCCCAGGATCAGAACCAGCACGAACGCCGTCATGCCGCCATAGAGAAACGCCGTCACCAGGGCGGCCGCGCTCACCGCGAACGACCAGCCGAAAATTCGTAGAACCACGCGCTCAGCCTCCGTCTCTGGATGCCACGTCCGGACGATCGCCCAGACCCTCACCCCACATTGACGCCGTAGTCCCGAGCGATTCCGCCCAGACCAGAGGCATACCCCTGCCCCACTGCCCGGAACTTCCAGTCATCGTCCCGGCGGTACAGCTCGCCGAAGATCATGGCCGTCTCCGCGGAGGCGTCCTCGGTGAGGTCGTAGCGGGCCAGCTCAGCGTTGTCGGCCTGGTTGACGATCCGGATGAAGGCGTTACTCACCTGTCCGAAGTTCTGCCGGCGCGCCTGCGCGTCGTAGATGGACACCGGGAACACGATCTTCTCGATCTCTGCCGGCACGGTCGCGAGATTTACCTTGATCGTCTCGTCGTCGCCGTCACCGCCACCTACCAGCTCGTCGCCGGTGTGCTCGACGGCGCCGTCGGGGCTGGTCAGGTTGTTGTAGAAGACGAAGTGCGCGTCGCTGGCGACCTTGCCGCTCGCCGTGCACATGATAGCCGAGGCGTCGAGGTCGAACTCGGTGCCGGTGGTGGACCGGGCGTCCCACCCCAGCCCGGCGTTGACTGCAAGCAGGCCGGCCGAGCCGGCCTGCTTGCTGAGCGAAACGTTGCCACCCTTGGAGAGGCTGACGCCCATCGCAGGGACTCCCTTCCAGACGAGGCACTGTTCAAGCTTTTCAAGCTTCCACTAAGGGCCCGTGTTGAATCAAGTCAGTTGGGTTCGGGCGTGTCGCGGGTGGGGTGCAGGGTGTAGTTCCAGTCGCCGTGGAACGCGTTCCGGGTGATCGGGAGGGCTGCCATCTCGC
>JACCUM010000238.1 GCA_013811805.1 Geodermatophilaceae bacterium
CCCCTCGACCTGATCGTGGCCTGGCACGACGCCGTACGAGATCGGGATCTCGAAGCGCTTGCCGCACTGGTGCATTCCGATGTCGAGATCAGTGGGCCGAGAGGCAGCGGCCACGGCGCGGACCTGATGCTGGAATGGGCGCAGAACTCCGGCATCGGGCTGGAGATCGAGAGCTTCCTGCAGCGTGGACTGACCTTTGTGGTCGGCCAGGCCGCGACCTGGCCCGATCCCGATGCCGAGGGCGGCCGTACGCAGCCGGTTGCCGTCGCGTCGGTGTGCGTCGTACACGGTGCGCAGATCTCGAAGGTCTTGCGCTTCGACGACGTGGACGCCGCGCTCGAGGCAAGCGGCCTCCGTTGCGCCCCGTAAGCATCGCGGACCACCGAATGCACCCTTCCGGCACACCGGATAGGTGCACCTGACGCCCCGCCGCTGTGGCGCGGGGAGTAGGGAATATTCGGCAGCGACCGGCGCTGCAGTCAGCGTGCGACAGGTCGGTTTGCCGCGGGCGGTCCTGGCCGGATGCTTCGCAGTGCTGGTCACCATGGGCCTGCTTGCCTCGTCGTACGGCCCGCTTCTTCCCTTGATCCGGGAGCAGTTCTCGCTGAGTTCGGTCGAGACGGGCTTCCTTGTCTCGGCGCTGCCGGCCGGCTCGATCGTGGCCATCATCGCCTGTGCCAGGCTGGAAACGCGGGTCTCGGCCCGGCTCCTGCTGCAGGGTTCGTGCGCCTTTCTCGTCGTTGGGCTGTCCGGGTTGGCGCTGGCCCCCTGGTGGTGGTTGTTGCTGGTCAGTGGAGTCGCCATCGGACTCGGGTACGGCGGCGCGACCACGTTGGCTAACGGGGTGATCGCGGCGGCGTACGACAGCCGGCGTTCGACCTTTCTGCTGAACCTGCAGAACGGCATCTTCGGACTGGGCGCGGTGCTCGGCCCGGTCTGTGTCGCCGTGCTGCCGGACGGTTCCGGACGACTGGCCTGGCTCGGATACGTCGCTGTGGCAGTCCTGGCCGCCGTACTCTTCGCCGCGCTGCCGTTGACCTCGTTGGCCAGCCCGGAGCGGGTGAGCCGGGCCGGTGTGAGTCAGTCGGAGGGACTTTCTCCGGAGAATGTGCGGTCTGGGAGCGGACTGACGGCACTTTCTCCGGAGAAGGTGCGTGGGGTGCGGTCGGGGTCGGGGCGGTTGGGCGGTTTCGCGCTGTTGTTCGCCTGTTTCGTCGCGGTCGAGATCAGCACAGCTGCCTGGGCGACAACGCATCTCGATGCCGTCGGGGCAGGCGCTACGGCCGTCGCGCTGGCTACCTCGCTGTTCTACCTGGGCCTGGCCACCGGCCGCCTCGGTGCGGCGTTGATCGGGCTCCGCGTGGATCCGGGGCCGCTGCTGGTGGGCACCACCATCCTTGCCACCGCCGCGCTGGCACTGACCTACCTCGCTCCGTTGGGCGGAGCCGCCTACCTGCTCGTCGGTCTGACCATCGGCCCGGTCTTTCCGACCGGTCTCGCCTGGGTCAGCCATGACCAATCCCACGCCCGGCATCCCATCGCGACCGTCTTGGTTGTCGGCAACCTCGGCGGCTTCATGCTGCCACCGCTGGTCGGTGCCGTGATCGCCGTACTCGGCGCACAAGCCGCCCCGTTGCCGATCGCGATCAGCTGCGCCCTCGGCGTCGTCGTCGCCGTTTCGCTGTTCCGCGGTTCTCGGCGAAGCCTTCCGGTGCCCGCCGGACCCTTGTGCGTATAACGGTGCTCAGTGGGCGGCGAGGTCGTAGGAGAGCGTGAGGGTGTGCGTGCCGTCCGCATGGCGCTCGATGTCGGCCGTACCGGACAACCCGGTCAGCTCGCCGGTGCCCGACGAGTTCATGATCACGACCTCGGAGCTGCCGGCATCCTCAGCCATGAAGGCGTTGTGCCGCAAGATGAAGCTTCCCCGGCGCCCGGCCAGGGTGGCCTCGATGCGTTCGTACCCGGTGTAGGCCGCAGACCCCTGCAGCGCGTGCGCCATGACCATCTCGCCCCGGCTGGTGCCCTCGAGATCGCCGGTGAACCGCTTGACGAACGTGGTCCGTACGATCCGGGCGCCCTCGACATCCAGGACCTCCTGCTCGTCCCAGCTCTCGAAATCGAACGCGGCGGTGATCTGTGTCGTCATGAGCTATGTCTATCGGTTGCCACGACTCCGGAATTGAACAATCCCGACATCCTCTCCGGCCGACGGCCCGACGAGGTCGCGCAACGGCGGTGGAGTCGGCCGCCGGAGCGAAGCCGAATCCACCGCCGTTCTGCGCACCGAACATATTTCATCGCACCGATTCGGTGCAGGTCTGGCTACCTACGGGCGCTGCATCCCGAAGGCGAAGCTGCCGCTGCCGGAGTAGGAGAAGACCCTCCACCGGTAGGTGCCGGCGACAGATGTTGTGTAGGTGATGGTTTCATCGGCGGTAGTGCCTTCGGCGCGAGCCACCGAGGTCCACCCGCCGGTGCTGTTCTTGCGGTAGAGCACCAGGTCGAAGTCGGCGCCGCTGGGGCCGTCCAAGCAGCCTCGATGCGTGCCGGCCGCAGCCGTGAAGCCAGCCGTGCCGGTGTAGTAGATCTGGCTACCGGTGCCGGCCAACGTGCCGGTGAACTGCTCGGGCAGACCGCCGCAGCCCGGTGGTGGTGGAGGCGGCGGGGTTGATCCGCCGAGGGTGTACAGCAACCGGTTCGGTGACCCGGTGCCTGCGTTGGTGACGACGCCCGTGGTCGAGGAGTTCACCAGACCATCACGGACGGCCTGCGGCGAGACCGACCCGTTCTGCTGTACGAACAGCGCCGCCGCCCCGGCCACGTGCGGCGAGGCCATCGACGTGCCGCTGATGGTGTTGGTGGCGGTGTCGCTGGTGTGCCAGGCCGACGTGATCGACGAGCCCGGAGCGAAGATGTCCAGGCAGGTCCCGTAGTTGGAGAACGACGACCGGGCGTCGGCTGTCGTGGTCGAGCCGACGGTGATCGCCTCGGCAACCCTGGCCGGCGACTGGGTGCAGGCGTCGGCGTTGGAGTTTCCAGCGGCGATGGCATAGGTGATGCCGTCGGCGATCGAATTGCGTACCGCCGTGTCCAGCGCGCTGGACGCACTTCCGCCCAGGCTCATGTTGGCCACGGCGGGGGCACCCGCGGCGTGGTTGCCGGTGACCCAGTCGATCCCGGCGATCACCTGCGAGTTGGAGCCGCTGCCCTGGCAGTTCAGGACGCGGACGCCGACAATCCGGACGCTCTTGGCTACGCCGTACGTGCCACCGGCGACAGTGCCCGCCACATGCGTGCCGTGGCCGTTGCAATCGTCCGCGCTGCCGCCGTCGATGGCATCGTGGCCGGTGACCGCTCGGCCGCCGAACTGGGTGTGGCTGAACCGAACTCCGGTGTCGATGACATATGCGGTGACACCGCTTCCGGTGAAGTTGTAGGTGTAGCTGTTGTTCAGCGGCAGTGCCCGCTGATCGACCCGGTCGAGACCGCCGGTCGCAGGCGACTGGGTGGCGTTCAGCGTGATCGTCTGGTCGGCCTCGATGTAGGCGACGGAGGAGTTGCTGCGCAACAGGTCGAGGGCGCGCTGGGGAAGTCTGGCCGCGAA
>JACCUM010000239.1 GCA_013811805.1 Geodermatophilaceae bacterium
GACCAGGTCGACGGCGACGTCGGTCAGGACGGCTCCGTAGCGTACGCCCGGCCCACTCAGCATCAAGGCTGCTCGCCGTCCACAGACGATCATGTTTGACACCGAGCAGTCGGGGGCACTTATCTGAGATGATTCTGTACCCGCCGGGGGTGTATCGCGCCGAGGACGACACCGATCTCCTCATCGACGTGATGCGCCGGGGCGACTACGCCCTCGACCGACAGGTGCTCGACATCGGCACCGGCAGCGGGGCCTTGGCCATCGCGGCCGCGAAAGCCGGCGCCGCCATGGTGACCGCGATCGACCTGTCCCTTCGGGCGGTGGCCGCGACGTGGTTGAACAGTCGGCTGCAGCGGGCGCCGGTCTCGGTGCGACGTGGTGACCTGTTTGCCCCGGTGACCGGCCGGCGCTTCCACCTCGTGGTGGCCAATCCGCCGTACGTCCCATCGGAGGGCGCTGTGTTGCCGCGGCACCGGATCGCCCGCTCCTGGGACGCTGGCCCAGACGGCCGGACCGTGCTCGACCGGATCTGCGCCGACGTGCCGGAATTCCTCACTCCGAACGGCGATCTCCTGCTCGTACATTCCGAGCTGTGCGGTACCCAGCAGACGCTCGACGCGCTGGCCGCGGCGGGCCTGCGTGGCCGCGTGCTCGCCAATGCAGAGGTCCCGTTCGGCCCGGTTCTCAACGCGCGCGCGGCAATGCTCGAAGCGCGAGGGATGATCTACCCAGGACAACGGATCGAGAAACTCGTGGTGGTGGGAGCGCGGCATGCCTGAGGCGAGACCGAGCGGCGGCCAGCGGCCCGAGCGTCCCCGCGAGATCGTCCTCACCGACGACGGCCCGATGCTGGTCTCCGGTCCGGTGGAGATCGTGTTGCCGGACGGGAGCCGGGTACGGTCGGATCGACCGGTCACCGCCCTGTGCGTCTGCAAGCGCAGCCGACGACAGCCGTTCTGCGACACCAGTCATCGGTGCCGCGTCCGCATCGGCGACAGCACCGAGGAGGAGGACCGTGCTCAGCCGGAATCCGCCTCGACCCGTTGAGCCGCCGCGGCTGCCGCACGCGCGGGGGCCGCTGTCCGCGGCGCTGATTGATGGTCTGCGGCTCGACGCGCTCCGGCGCGGACCCGTCGTCCTGCCCGTACCCGAGGACTGCGACCCGTACGGCGAGGATCTCCAGCTCGCGCTGTACTGCTGCTACGAGTTGCACTACCGCGGGTTCGCCGGGGTGCCTGAGGACCGTGAGTGGGATCCCTCGCTGCTGACCGCGCGCGCGGCGATGGAGCGGCTGTTCCTGGCCGCGCTGCGAGTCGACGTCCCGGGAGGTGCCGAGGACGACGATGTCGATGCGGAATTGGCCACGCTGCTGGTCGAGCCGATCGACGCAGCAGGGGTCTCGCATCACCTGCACCGCGAGGGCGAACTGTGGCAGGTGCGTGAGTACGTCGCGCTGCGCTCGCTCTATCATCTCAAGGAGGCGGACCCGCAGGCGTTCGTGATCGCCCGGTTGGAGGGTCCCGCCAAGGCCGCGATGGTCACGATCGAGCACGACGAGTACGGAGCCGGTGACCCAGACCGGATGCACGCCAGGCTCTTTGCCGACATGATGGACGCCCTCGAACTCCGCTCTGCGTACGGGCACTATCTCGATGCTGCCCCCGCGGAGGTGCTGGCCGAGGTCAACCTGATGTCGATGTGCGGGCTGCACCGTGGCCTGCGCGGCGCGCTGGTCGGTCAGTTCGCCACCGTCGAACTGACCTCCTCGCCGGGCTCGGACCGGCTGGTCAAAGCGATGCGCCGGTTGGACGCACCGCCGGCGGCGGTCGAGTTCTATGCCGAACACGTGGAGGCCGACGCCGTACACGAGCAGCTCGTACGGCGCGGCGTGATCGCTCCGATGCTGGCCGCCGAGCCCGCATTGGCTCGCGACGTGGTGTTCGGGATCCGGGCCAGCGGGCTGCTGGCCGACCGGCTGTCTGCCCTGCTGCTGCAGAGCTGGGCGGCCGGCCGCTCGGCATTGCGGTGTCCGCTCGCGGATGCGCCGGTGCTGGTCGGCAGTACTCCGTGACCGCTCGACCGGTGCCGCCCGCGACCGCTCGGCCGGTGGCGGTGGTGACCGGGGCTAGCCGTGGGCTCGGATTCCTCCTCGCCCGAGAGCTCGCCGACCAGGGCCACGATCTGGTGATCTGCGCTCGCTCCGCGGATGGGCTGGACACGGCCGCAGCCGAATTGCGGGGGCGCCGGGGCCAGGTGGTGACCGTCGCGGCCGATGTCTCGGTCGAGGCGCAGGCGGAGGCGGTCGTGGCTGCGGCGACCGAGCACTTCGGGCGGCTGGACGTGCTGGTGGCCAATGCCGGTGCGATCCAGGTGGGTCCGGCGGCGGCCATGCGGGCGAGCGACTTCGCCGACGCGCT
>JACCUM010000257.1 GCA_013811805.1 Geodermatophilaceae bacterium
CCCAGGCGTACATCGAGGCTTCCGGGAAGACCACGAATTGGGCGCCGCGGCCGGCAGCCTGGGCGGTCAGCTCCTCGACCCGGCGAAGGTTCTTCTCCACGTCGGTGTCGGCCAGGAACTGGGCAACCGCGACGGGGAGGACGGTGCTGGCGGTGTCCTCGTTCGACATCGAAACTCCCTTGTCAGGAAAGTCAAACCGTTTTGACTCAAATCGATTTGTTTAGAATGCTCCCTGGTCCCGCTCAGGTCAAGTGCCGAGGCAGCACGGGTTGCCGGAAGGATTGCGCGCGTGGCCGTACCACCCGACCGATCCGAGCGGATCGACCCGCGTCGTACCAGGGCCACGATCAGCGATGTCGCCGCGCACGCCGGGGTATCGATCAGCACCGTCTCGCACGCGCTGTCCGGGAATCGCCCCATCTCGGCGGCGACCCAGGCGCGGGTGCGGGAGGCCATCGAGGTGCTGGGGTACGGCGCCAACCCGACCGCGGCGTCGCTGCGCACCGGCCGATCCGGCATCGTCGGCCTGATCCTGCGGCCCCGCGACGCCGTACACGGATCGCTTCGCGGGACCGAAACCTTCACCCGGCTGTCCGGGGCCATCGCGACCGCGGTCCTCGATCGCGGAATCGGTCTGATGCACGTCCCCGACATCCTGAATCCAGCCACCGCGCGGGTTCCGATGGATGGCTGCATCGTGGCCCATCCGTACGGTGAGGACGAGGTGCTCGCCGAACTGCTGCGCCGCGGGGTGCCGGTGGTCACCGTCGAGGAGGACCCGGACCATCCGGACTACCCGTGGGCGGTGACCCTGGACTACCAGACCGTGCTCACCGAGCTGCTGGACGGTCTGTACGCCCAGGGCGCCCGGCGGATCGCCCTGGTGACCGGCACCGAGGACAACACCTGGAACCGACGCACCCGGCAGATCTACACCGAATGGGCGAGTGGGCACCAGATGCCAGTACGGCATGGCGCACTGTACGAGGGCGTCGGCGTCGACGGTGCGGAGGAGTTCATCGCGCCGATGCTGGGCGGGAGCAATCCACCGGACGCCGTGATCACCGGCCCGAGCCCGTTCGCCGCTGGGTTCGCCCACGTCGCCGAGGGCCTTGGCCTTTCCATCCCGGGGGACCTCATGCTGGCCGCGGTGACCGACAGCGAGTTCAGTCGAGGAAACAACCCGCCCATCACCGCGGTCGACCTCGCCCTGGAGGAGCTCGCTCGGCACGCCGTCGACCTGATGCTCGATCAGCTGAGCGGCCGTGCGCCCCCGGATCGGCCGATCGTGGTGCAGCCGACGCTGCACTGGCGCGGCTCCACGATGCGCTCGTGATCAGGCATCCGCCGCGCGTACGTCGGGAGACGGGGCCTGATCCTGATCGGAACGTCGGGCGAAGAGATAGCCCGCGGCTGCGGCCGGGAAGAACATCAGCAGGCCGTACATCGCCGGAGCCACGGACAACTCGGTGTTGTCCAGCACCGTCACCGCGATCGTGATCGCCAGGGTGGCGTTGTGTACGCCGACCTCCATGCCGGAGGCGATCGATTGACTGCGATCGACCCCGGCCAGCCGCGGCACCCAGTAGCCGATGAGCAGACTCAGCGTGCAGAGCACGACGGACACCGTGCCGACCGCAACGACGTTGTCCAGGAATACATCCCGGGCCCCGGCCAGCGCGACCACGATGACCACGGCGAGCACGACGGCCGACCCGATCTTGACCGGGCGCTCCATCCGCTCGGCAAAATCCTGGAAGCGATGCCGTACGAACATCCCGATCGCCACCGGTACAAGCACGATCGCGATGACGGCCAGCACCTTGTCGACCGGCAGCCCGATGTCGGTGGAGGAACCGAGGAAGTACGCCGCCGACGCGTTGACCACGACCGGAATGGTGATGACAGAGAGGACCGAGTTGATCGCGGTGAGGGTGATGTTCAGGGCGACGTCTCCGCCGGCGAGGTGACTGAACAGATTCGCGGTCGTCCCGCCCGGTGACGCGGCGAGCAGCATCATGCCGACCGCCAGCAGTGGATCGAGATTGACCGCGATGACCAGGCCGAAGCAGATCGCCGGAAGCAGCAGCGTCTGGCAGGCCAAGGCGAGGATCGCCGCCTTCGGTGCCCGCCCGACTCGAAGGAAGTCGGCCACGGTCAGCGTCAGGCCGAGCCCGAACATAATGATCGCAAGCGCAATCGGCAGTCCAGCGGTGATGGCCGGTGAGTCCACCGACTCTCCTCCACTCCTCGGGTGCAGGACGGTGGTACGTGTCCTGATCGTGCTGGTCCGTGGCGCCGGATTCAAGAGGGACAGCGCGCAGGCGGCAGCCGGGTCAGGAGACGGCGGCCGGGAGGATCACCTCGGTGTGGTCGAGGGCCAACAAGAGCGCACCGATGACGCCGGATCGATCGCCGAGTGAGGACACCGTGAGGGTCAGGGTCGAGGACACCGAGGCAAGCGCGTGCCGGCGTACGCCGCCCCGTACCGAGTCGAGCAGGAAATCCCCGGCCTGGGCCATGTCACCACCGATCACCAGCGCCGAGGGATTGATCAGGTTGGCCAGCATCGCCACCCCCCAACCGAGATGCGAGCCAACGTCTTCGAACGTACGACGTACGGCGACGTCGCCTTCCTGAGCCGCGGCCACGAGCTCCTTCATCGCCGCGTTCGGGTGCTGCTGGTGCAGCATGTCGCCAACCGCGCCAACCGAGGTGTAGGCCTCCAGGCAGCCACGGCTCCCGCACCGGCAGATGGGGCCGTTGGAATCGACGGTGAGGTGGCCGATCTCGCCCGCCGTACCCGCACCGCCATGGAACAGCCGCCCGTCCAGGATCAGGCCCGCGCCCACACCTGAGGACACCTTGAGGTAGACCATGCAGTCATGCCCGGCCCCGGCGCCGATCCGGTGCTCGGCCAGGGCACCGAGGTTGGCGTCGTTGTCCAGGTGGACCGGGCAGCCGAATCGAGCTGCCGCCTCCGCCCGCGCATCGACCCCGACCCAGCCGGGCAGGATCGACGCGGCGGCCACCAGACCAGCGGCGTCGATCGGGGCCGGCAGGCCCATCCCAACGGCGAGCACGTCGGCACGAGCGGCCTGCAACTCGCCGAGCAGCTGCTCCAGCATCTCCTCGGCCATGTCCAGGCCCTGGGTGAAGGGATGGTCAGGCGCCAATGGCAGCCGATGTTCGGCAAGTACCCGCCCGGCCAGATCTCCGATCGCCATCCGCAGGTGTCGGTGCCCGATGTCCAGGCCGGCGATCAGCCCGGCCCTGCGCGAGATCAGGACCGCTGTCCCGCGACCCGGGCCGCTGACGGTTTCCACGACCCCGGCAAGGAGAAGCTCCCGGACGATGTTCGAGACGGTTGCCGGCGCCAGCCCAGCGGTACGTGCGATGTCGGCCTGGGTGATCGAGGCTGTCGCATCGCCGGTGCGCAGCGCATCGATGACCCGGCGCTGGTTGGCCACCCGTAGCGCAGCCGTCGAGCCCCCTGCCCGCACGGAACCGAGCGACGAGTTGTGGGTGGGCGCGGTCATGGCGACCATCAGACAACCCAGCGGCGGGCTCGTCAAGACTCGAACGTTAAATTCGATAAACAAGCGATTTCAGTAAGTTTTCGTTCGAGTCTTGACGACACCGCTGTGAGGCCCGACACTACGTCGGACAGCGTTTCCGGCGTACTCATGCCGACACCCCCATGGAGGAAATGTGTCCCTGTCCGTTCGGCGCAGCGTCGTCATGCTCGCCGTATCAGCCATCAGCCTCGGCGGTGTGGCCGCCTGTGGAGCCAATGAGGCCGAGAGCGGGGGTGGCGACGGCGACAGCGCGGGCGGCAAGAAGATCGCCCTGCTGCTGCCCGAATCGCAGACCACCCGGTACGAGTCCTTCGACAAGCCGCTGTTCGAGGCCAAGGTTGCCGAGCTGTGCGAGGACTGCGAGGTGCTCTACTACAACGCCGACCAGGACGCGGGCACCCAGCAACAGCAGGTGGAGACCGCGATCACCGAGGACGTCGACGTCATGGTGCTCGACCCGGTCGACGGCAAGGCAGCGGCGAACCTGGTGCGCACGTCGCAGGAAGCCGACATCCCGGTGATCGCCTACGACCGGTTCATCGAGGGGGCCGACTACTACATGTCCTTCGACAACGAGACCGTGGGTGAGCTGCAGGCCCAGGCGTTGGTCGATGCGGTCGGCCCGGCCGGCGGCAACATCCTGATGCTCAACGGTGCTCCGACCGACCCGAATGCTGCGCAGTTCAAGGCCGGGGCGCACAACGTGATCGACGCCAGCGACCTGACCATCGTGGCGGAGTACGACAACCCCGACTGGTCCCCGGAGAACGCCCAGCAGTTCGTCACCGACCAGCTGGCCTCGATCGACCCCAGCACGCTGGTCGGGGTTTACGCGGCCAACGACGGCCAGGCCGGTGGCGTCATCGCGGCCCTGACCGGCGCCGGAATCACCACGGTGCCCCCGGTGACCGGGCAGGACGCCGAACTCGCTGCGATCCAGCGGATCCTCGCCGGTCAGCAGCACATGACGGTGTACAAGCCGATCGCCATCGAGGCCGAGACCGCCGCGGAGGTCGCGGTGAACATCGTCAACGGAGAGGAGGTCGGTGAGACCACCGACTTCGAGGGCGTGGCCTCGTTCATCTTCGACCCGATCGTGGTGACCGCCGAGAATGTCGCCGACACGGTGGTGGCCGATGAGTTCTACGCCGTGGAGGACATCTGCACCGACGACTACGCGGACGCCTGTGCAACCGCGGGCGTTGCCTGACCCGCTGATCCCAGGGCACCTGGCTCGTGACAGGCCTTTCGTACGGACCGAGGAGATGACGTGACCGCCACGCTGCAGGAACGGCCGGCGGCTCACACCGGCGAGCCGGTGCTGTCGATGTCCGGCATCAGCAAGCGCTTTGGCGCCGTCCAGGCGCTGTCGGACGTGAGCTTTGCCGTACGTACGGGTGAGGTTGTCGCACTGGTCGGGGACAACGGCGCTGGCAAGTCCACGCTGGTCAAGGTGATCTCTGGTGTGCACCAAGCGGATTCCGGGACGATCCTGTTCGACGGCAAGCCAGTGAGGGTCAATGGCCCGGTGGCAGCACAGCGACTCGGCATCGCGACGGTGTTCCAGGACCTGGCGCTGTGTGACAACCTAGATGTCGTCGCCAACCTGTCGCTGGGGCAGGAGCGGGTCCGCGGGGTGTTCCTCGACGAAGTCGAGATGGAACGCAAGGCCTGGAAACTCTTGCGCCAGCTGTCGGCCAAGATCCCCTCCGTACGGATTCCGATCGCCGCCCTGTCCGGTGGTCAGCGGCAGACTGTCGCGATTGCCCGCTCGCTGATCGGTGAACCCAAGGTGGTCATGCTGGACGAGCCGACCGCCGCCCTCGGTGTGGCCCAGACCGCCGAAGTGCTCAACCTGGTCGAGCGGCTGCGGGAGAACGGGCACGGCGTCATCCTGATCAGTCACAACATGGCCGATGTCCAAGCGGTTGCGGACCGCATCGTCGTACTCCGGTTGGGCCGCAACGCCGCTGAGTTTAACGTCGAAGACGCGAGTACGGACCGGCTGGTGGCTGCGATCACCGGTGCTTCGGACAACGTCGTGACCAAACGCCGATCCAGAGGGCTCGAGCATGACGCAGATCGTACGAGCGGAGCATCGTCATGACCGAGAAGACCGACATCCGTACCGGAGGTTCATCCGACGGCGAAGCCGGCCCTGAGACCGGCACGGGCATGGCGAATGCGGCCCCCGGTGAGGAGCCGGTCGAGGAACTCGGCCCCGCCGAATCGAGCGCCGCTGTCGACGAGCGGCTCCTCCAGGAAGGTGGAATCGCAGGTGCGCTGAACGTCCTCCGCCGCCGGGTGCAGGGCGGTGACCTCGGCTCGATCCCGGTGATCATCGGGATCATCATCATCGCGATCGTCTTCTACTTGCAGAACCCCGCGTTCCTGTCTTCGCGGACGCTGGTGAACATCAGCCTGTTCATGGCGCCCGTCGGCGTGATCGCGCTGGGCATCGTGCTGGTGTTGCTCCTCGGCGAGATCGACCTGTCGGTCGGTTCGGTGAGTGGCCTGTCCGCATCAGTCCTCGCCGTACTCACCGTCTATCAGGGTTGGCCGACGTGGGCCGCGCTGGTGGTCGCGCTGGGCGGTGGGTTGTTCATCGGAGCCGTGTACGGCGTGCTGTTCACAAAAGTCGGCGTACCGAGCTTCGTGATCACATTGGCCGGCCTCATCGGCTTCGTCGGCCTGCAGCTTGTCGTGCTCGGCCCGAACGGAACGGTCAACCTCCAACCCGACTCCTGGCTGATCGAGTTCGCCCGGTTCTCCTTCCTGTCGCCGGCCGCCTCGTACGTGCTCGTTGCTGCTGTCGTGGCTCTGTACGCGGGCGGTTCGCTGTGGGGGATCGCGCGGCGCAAGAAAGCTGGGCTGACCGCGCCGTCGCCGACCGGCGTGATCATTCGGTCGGTCTTGCTTGCCGTGGGCCTGGGTTACTTGGCGTACTACCTCAACATCGACCGCGGGATCGGGTATCTGCCTCTGCTGTTCGTGGGACTGGTCGTGGTCATGGACCTGATCCTGCGCAAGCGTCGCTGGGGCCGGCACGTATTCGCGGTCGGCGGCAACGTCGAGGCTGCCCGCCGCGCCGGTATCAACGTGACCTTCATCCGCATCTCGGTGTTTGCGCTGACCGCGTTCTTCGCCGCGCTTGGGGGCCTGCTGGCCGCGGCGCAACTGACCGCGGTGTCGCAGGCCTCGGGTGGCGGTGACACGAACCTGACCGCTATCGCCGCGGCGGTGATCGGCGGGACGTCGTTGTTCGGTGGCCGCGGGTCGGCGTACTCTGCGCTGCTGGGCATCGCCGTCTTGCAGATGATCTCGAGCGGGCTGAACCTGCTCGGCGTGGACTCCGCTATTCGGTTCATCGTGACCGGTGCGGTTTTGCTGCTTGCGGTTTCGATCGACTCGGTGGCCCGGCGGGCCCGCTCCAGTAGCGGTCGAGGTTGACGCCGCACTAGGCAGATTCGGCGGCTCCGGGTTGGGATGACCGACTCGGGGCGCCCGTCCGCACCCGCCGGACCCGTCGCCAGCGGATCCCGCCGGCGTTGCACGACTCCTTGGACCCCTGGTGCTCCTCGCCGGACCGGTCTGGCTATCGGGGTCAGCGTCGGCGTCGTACTCGCCCTCGTGACACAGGACGCCTGCACGCGGCCACCTGGACGCCGGGCGAGCCGGGCGACGACGACCCCGAGCTTGCTCGGGCCATCCGAGATCGAGGCGGACCTGTTTTACGACTGAAGGACTTCGGCGTCCAGGTTGCCCTAGCGACTATCGTCTCCCGACTTTCGTCACGGGACGACGTCGAAAGGCTTGCCGTCGAGCGTGCGCAGCATGTCGAAGTGACGTCGATCCAGCGTCAACACCCGATTGGTTCTGTACTGCTTGGCCAAACCGACGATTGACGCGTCAGTCACACCAATCCGCTGATCGGCGTATCGCTCGATGACCTCCACAGCGGTTTGGAGCAGCGAGGCGTCAGCGACCGCAAGTTCGTACCCGGGACCGGTGAGTTCACGGAGCACGGCGAGTTCAGCGCTGACACCGATTCTGGTTCCGATCAGGTAGTCGAGTTCCGCGACGACATACGGCGAAACGACCATCGGAACACTGCTCTGAGACAGGGCTGATCGGATCGCCTCATGCTTGGGCTCGCGTTCGTTGAACAAGGCGAGCAGGCCACTGGTATCGGCAAGGATCACTGTTCGCCTAAGCCCTCAAGATGGGCATCGACGTCCTCGGCCATGAGCACGTCACTGGCAAACAGGGCGACTCGGCTCGGCGGCGCAACGTCTGAGACAAAGTCAGCGATTGCCCGTCGAATGACCTCGGCCTCGGAGATGTCCCGCCGGCGGGCGGACGCGGTCACCGCGCGCTTGAGAGCATCGGGCAGATAGACCGTGGTCTTGTTCACCATACGTATGGTACCACCACCGAGCTCACGTCACGGCTCCCCGACGCCCAGAGGTCAGTCACATGCGCGCTGCCTCCGGGATCACCTGCTCGCCGATCAGTTCGAGGGGGGTGATCTTGTAGACGTCGGGGACGAAGCCGTGCGCCTCGGCGATTCCCAGACCGGCCAATCGCCGCAGATCCTCGAGCAGCGCCTCGACCTTCTCGCCGTTCGACCCAGGGTCGAGCGGTGCGAACATCACTGTCTTCTCGATCTCGTCGTAGTCGCGACCGACGGTTTCGCAGTGCCCGCGCAGCACGTCGAGCTTGTGCTCGAGATCGGGGCTGTTGAACAGATTGCACGCCTGCGCGTACTGCGCGACCAGCCGCAGCGTCTTCTTCTCCCCACCGCCGCCGATGAGGATCGGCGGGTGCGGCCGCGTCAGCGTCTGCGGCGAGTTGAGCGTCCGGTCGAGGTGGTAGTGCTTGCCCTGGTACGGGCCGTCGTCCTCGCCCCACATCTGTAGGCAGATCTGCAGGGTCTCCTCGAGCCGTTCGAACCGCTCGCCCGTTGGCGGAAACGGCAGCCCGAGCCCGCGGGCTTCCGCCTCGTTCCACGCTGCGCCGATGCCGAGCCAGGCGCGGCCGCCGGAGAGAACGTCGAGCGTGCTGACGAGCTTGGCCAACATCCCGGGCTCCCGGTAGACGACGGCTGTCACCCAGGCAAGCAACTCGATCTTCGACGTTTTCGCGGCCAGGAAGCCCAGCGTCGTGTAGGCCTCGAGCATGTCGTGCTCCGGCGGGCCGAGTACCCCGATCTGCCAGAGGTGGTCCATGACGCTCAGCCGGGCGAACCCGGAGTCCTCGGCCGCGGTGGCGATCCGGCCCAGGTCGGCGGCGAGTTCCGGCGGCCCACCGGGCCAGGTGAAGCCCGCGACGTGCAGGCCGATCTTCAAGCGTTCCTCCATGGTGTCTCTGCGACAGGGGACGCCATCCACGCTAAGTCTTTGAGCGCGCTCGAAGTCAACCCGCCGGTAGTGCCTGACTGGGCGTCACCGCAGCTGAGTCCGCGGACGTACGTACGTACCGTGCTCATTTGGTACTGGTGGTTCTACAGTGCGGGCCGCGCCGGTTCGGATCGACTACCGGAGATCGGTCCTTATCCAGACGACCAAATGCTCAGCTCGCTTCGACTTCGCGACCGGCCTCGGACCAGGCCTTGAATCCACCATCGAGGTGGGCGACGTCGGTGTAGCCCATGTCCTTCAGTGTCGCCGTGGCCAGGGCCGAACGTCCGCCGGAGGCGCAGTGCAGGATGATCCGCCGGTCGGGGTCGAAACCTTCCTGGTGGTACGGGCTGGACGGGTCGGCCCGGAACTCCAGCATTCCGCGTGGTACGTGTACCGAGCCCGGGATGCGGCCGCTGGTGGCCAGCTCGGGGGCATCTCGGATGTCCACGATCAGGGCGCCGTCGGCGCGTTCCTGCTCGACCTCGTCGACACTGAGGTTCTCGATCCCGGACTTGGCCTCGGCCACCAGATCAGACGCCTTCTTCGTGGTCATGTGAGCTCCCTTTCGTTCTCGACGTGTCGTGGTAACGCCGGACGGAGTCGACCGGCGTGTCCACCATAAGGCGGCTCCGCGGTTCCGAGACCGGTTTCGAACCGACCTGCGAGGCACCCCCTGATGGGCCGTTTCGACCCGACGCGCGGTTGCCCGGCTCCGGGCGCGTCTCGGCGGGGGTGTGGTCAGTCGTATGGGTCGGTGAGGACGGGGTGGGCTTCGACGACGTTGATCGTCTGCGTCGGCCCGATGGTGGTCACCGAGCCCGGGACGGCGTACGGGCCGTTGCCGTCGTAGGTGTACGTTGCCGTCCACACCGTCTCGAGAGAGGCGCCGTACGTGCCGCGCTGCAGATACGTGTGGGTCACCGTCTGGTTGGGGTACGGCGCACCCGGGTCGGCACTGATCACTGCCTCGCCCTCGGGTGAGGCGGTGTCGCCGGTGTGCCAGATGAACTGGTCCACGCTGGTCGTGATGGTCACGCTGTAGCCGCGGATGTCGACCGGGTACGTGCCGGTGGTCGGCTCTGTGGTGAAGAAGATCTCCGGCAGGTTGACCAGGCCGAGATCCGGCGGCTGATACCCGAAGCCGAGGCCAGGAATGGGCAACGCCTGAAAGTACGTGAAGACCTCTTCGGGTGACGGCGGTGGATCCAGTGCCGAGACCTCGACGCAGCCCTGAAGCCAGAGTTCCATTCCGCCCCAGGGCTGCCCGATGGCAACTCCGGGCGGCGGCGGTGGCGCCGGGGGCTCGTTCGGTCCGTATTCCGGGGGCGGCAGCGTTCCGGCCGGCTGCGCGACCCGTTGGCGGTAGATGTAGTAGTACAGGTTGAGCTGCCCGGCAGCGGCGTCGCAGGTCGGCACGGTTTCGCAGCTACCCAGCTCGGCGTCGTTCTTGACGCAGTACGGCACGAGGGAATA
>JACCUM010000300.1 GCA_013811805.1 Geodermatophilaceae bacterium
CTGCGAGCGGCCGCCGAGTCGGCCGACTACACCGCCGCCGCGGAGAAGGCACAAGCACTGGGGCAGGCAGTGGCCGGCCTCTGACCCGAAGCACCGTGCGCCGCCGGTCCTCGAGACCGGCGGCGTACGTTTGCGTTCCTCCGCCACGACAGCCAGCCGGTCCTATCCGGGTTATCGAACCCGCTCCGCGGCCGTACCCAGGTGCGTGGCGATCCATTCGTTGAGCGGGGCCAGGCGCCGCCACCCCCGGCGTATCTGCTGCAGCGCATCTCGCGTCGCCAGCCATGACTGGTCCCCATAGTCCCGGTGGGTGCTCAATGCGCGGAATCGCAGCAGCTCCAGCCTCGGATGGTCCCGATCATAACCCTGCGGACGGGTCTTGATCGGGTTGCCGCTGATCACCCACCCCGCCCTGCGCAGCCCGGACAGCTCGTCTTCCAGCGCCCGCCCGAGGTGATCGTCGGCGATCGCCCGGCGCATCCGCTGTACTTGCTCGGACTCCAGATGCCAGGCACCACCAGCCAGCAGCAGCCCGGCAGCGGAGATCTGGACGTACAGGCCACCACCACCGGTCCCGTGGATCACAGCTCCGGCGTGGTTCTTGTACGGCGTCTTGTCCTTGGCATAGCGAACGTCGCGGTACGGGCGGAAGAACTTGGCCTCCCCGAACTCCCCGGCAAGCTCGGCAAGCAGCGCCTCCATCGGGGCCTTGACGCACTCGTCGTAGACAGCTCGGTGATCGGTCCAGTAGGTCTTGGAGTTGTCCGCCTCGAGGCCCTCGTAGAAGACCATGGCGCGTTCGGGAAAGCCGGCGAAGCTCATGCCGGGCTCCCCGATGACGTTCCCGCCGGCCGAATGGCGTCCTCCACGATCGAGGTGTGCAGGCACACCTCGCGCAGCGGCGTCCCGTCGGCGTCCAAAGTTCGGATCAATCCCGACTCCTGCCAGCCGGCGGAGCCGAAGAAGGTACGCGCGCTGATGTCATTCTCGGGCACCCAGGTGATCAGCTGAGCCACCCCGTCGGTCCGGGCGATGTCGACAGTGGCAGCCAGCAGCCGGCTCCCGTGTCCGCGCCTGCCCCAACGTGGCTCGACCAGCAGGGTCGCGATCTCACCGGTCGGGCCCTCGTCATGACCCTCGTTGCGAGCATCCTCGGACTCCGCGGGCCCGAAGGCGACCATCCCGACGATCGTTTCTTGCTCGCGCGCCACGAGCACGTGATGACCTGGGGACGGTGGCGTGTCGATGGTGGCCGCCCACCGGGAAACCACCTCGTCGCCGACCAGGCGATCCAAGACCGAGGCGGGGACGACCGACGTTCCCGCCCGAGCCCAACTCACCCGCTGGATCCGGGCCACCTCACCGGCCTCCTGGGTACGCGCCGGGCGCACGTTCACATCGGCCATCCGTCCAGCCTGACAGACCGTTCGAACCGGTGTTGTCCCAGCCAGATCCTGGCGTCAGACGGGCGGAATCGCTAGCCAAGCATCTTGTCCAGCAACCTGCCCAGGTGTCGCCGCTCTGTCGGTGACAGCTTCGCCGTGACGACCGATCCGGCCCCCACTCGTTCCGCGAGCGCCCGGCGGGTCCTCCTCCCGCGGTCGGTCAGTTGCAACAGGATGACGCGGCGATCCGATCCGACGACCCGTTCGGCGAACCCCCGCTGCTCGAGGCGGTCGGCGATGCCAGTGACGTTGGACGCGTCACAGGACAGATGCTCGGCCAACGCGCGCATGGGCGTCGGCTCGTACATGCGCAGGACGGCGCGCGCCTGAACTGCGGTGAGGTCGAACTCGGCGGCCAGAGCGCCGAATACGGACCGGGTCAGGTCGGCGACCTGCAGCATGCGTCGGCTGAGTTCATGTGCCTCGGCCAACGTCTCCTGTCCGGTGTCGTGGGCCATGCTTGGAGAATATCTGTGAACTCAAATATTGACAACCTCAACTAACGCCCGCCATTCTTGCTGAAGGAGCTTGAGTAAGTCAACCATTGAGGAGGTCAATGATGACGAAGATGGCAACTAAGAGGAAGACGGGTAGCCCGCGAACTAGGCTGCGCCCGGTCCTGGTTGTCGCAGTAACCACCGTGATGGTCAATCTTGCTGTCTGGCTCATCGGGCTGGCCGCAAATGCCGACTATCGAGTAGGGATGGGCGGGCAGGCGATCACGATCACACCAGTTCATGTGGTGCTTACGACGCTGGTCGCCCTGGCCTTGGGTGGGTTGGCCTTCACCCTGACCCGGCGTTGGGGGCCTGCTGCGTCGCGGTGGCTTGCTGTCGCAGGAGGCACGGTCGGAGTCCTGTCGGCCAGCACACCGATCATGCAGGCCGAAGCAGAGCCCGTGACCACGGTCGCACTCGCGACGATGCACATACTCACCGGCGCGATCTGGTTCGTCGCCCTGTGGCGGGCCAACGCTTCTGAGCCAGCCTGGACACGGTGGTGAAGGCGATGGTTGGCGCCGAGCTGAGTCAGGTCGAGACAGCTTTCCTCGAGCACCCACCTCGGGTGCTGGCCCGAGTCGCCACGGTGGGGCGCGACGGGATGCCACACGTGGTGCCCTGCGGCTGGTCATTCGACCCGACGCGCAACGTCATCGTGTTGGGCGGCCGCGACGTGAGTGCCACCAGCCGATTTCGGCACGTGCTCGCCTCAGAAAAGGCTGCGGTGGTGATCGATGGATTGCGCGAAGGCGCGGGTTGGTCCCCCTGGGCGTTTGCCGTTCGCGGACGGGCGCAGGCCCTGGTCGGTCCGCCGGCCGAAATCATCGTCTTCTTGGACGAGGTCCGGTCGTGGGGGTTGTGAGACCCACAAGCTGCCTCAAATGGGTCAGGATCGGTCTCCAAACACGCGCGAACAGGGTCTTGATCATGGCGTGCCCTCCGGCCGAGGACCGGGGTCTGGCCGATTCGGGCGCGACTGCTTGCATGCAACCATCGTCGGGGCCGCGGATGAGGCTCTCATGAGCCGCGCATGGCAATTTCCTTATGGCCGCGGACCGGAGCCTGACAGCGGCGACGAGGGCGTCAGGACCTCGTCGTAGTCTGCGCCGTCATGGAACGCGTCACCGCTGGGGGAGCGCGGCGAATCGCCTTGGCCGCGCAAGGCTTTGCCGATCGCCGGCCCAGAGGTCGGGTCGACATCCGGACCCTCCGACGGGTCGTCGACCGGATTGCGGTCCTGCAGATCGACTCGGTCAACGTGCTGTCCCGCTCGCACTATCTACCGCTGTTCAGTCGGCTGGGACCCTACGACCGGACCCTCCTCGACTCGATGTTCGAAAAGCGGCGGGAGCTCTTCGAGTTCTGGGCACATGAGGCGTCCTATGTGGACATACGGCTCTTTCCCGCTCTGCGCTGGCGGATGGAGGACGCCCCCAATCAGGCGTGGGGCAGCATGGTTGCCCTACAGCGGGATCGTCCCGGCTTCGTGGAGAAGGTCTTAGGACAGGTGCGGGACGAGGGACCGCTGACCGCGGCCGTGCTCCGACCGGACGCGGCCCGACGACCGGGCACGATGTGGAACTGGCACGAGGGCAAAGTGGCGCTCGAATGGCTGTTCTATACCGGAGTCATCAGCGCAGTGCGCCGTACGCAGGCGTTCGAACGCGTCTACGACCTGACGGATCGGGTGATCCCGCCGGCGATCCGGAATGCACCCACGCTGAGCAAAGACGAAGCCACCAGGGTGTTGATCCGCACCGCTGCTCGGGCTCACGGAATCGCCACCGAACGGGACCTGCGCGACTACTTCCGGTTGGGGCCGCTAGCAAGCAAGCTGGCCGTCACCGATCTCCTCGCATCCGGGCAGCTGCTTGCCGTGGAAGTCGAGGGGTGGAACGAGCCCGGCTATCTCGACCCAGCAGCCGCGCTGCCCCGGCGAATGTCGGCCCGCGCGCTGTTGTCACCCTTCGACTCCCTGATCTGGACCCGTCCGCGAACCGAGCGCATCTTCGGTTTCAACTACCGACTCGAGATCTACACGCCAGCGGCCGCGCGTAAGTACGGGTACTACGTTCTGCCATTCTTGCTCGGCGATCGGCTGGTGGCCCGGGTCGACCTCAAAGCCGACCGCCCGGCCGATGTTCTCCGGGTTCGGTCGGCGCACGGCGAGCGGCGGATCGACGTCGGATCGGTGAGTCAGCAGTTGGCAACGGAGCTGTCCAACATGGCCGCCTGGATCGGCCTGGACCGGGTGGAGGTCGGGGACCGCGGCGACGTGGCCGAGGCGCTGCGGGCGGCGCTCTAGCG
>JACCUM010000302.1 GCA_013811805.1 Geodermatophilaceae bacterium
ACGGGTCGTCCGCCGCCTCGCGCAGCGCGGCGAGCGCCTCGGGCAGGCCGATCGTCCCGAGCGCCGACACGGCCTTGATCGCGATCCAGCGGCCTCGTCCCGGTCGGGCTCCCACGAGACGCGCGAGCCACTCCCATGATCACAATTCTGGTACTGGCCGAGCAGGGTGAGACCGAGCTGACCGGGCGTCGAAATCCGGCAAACCAGCAGTCCGGGCAGTACGGCTAGTCCAGCGGGGGGCCAGCCTTGCCCCCGGTGTCCTGGGTTGTGTTGCGGTCGAAGTCGATGTACAGCCGTGCGCTGGCGTTACCACCGAGCGCCGAGAGGGTTTCCAGCTCACGCAGCCGCAGTAGGGCGGGGTGCTCGGCGTAGGCCGCGGCCGCCTCGGCCCTTCGCCGGAGGGCGTCGACGTCAGCGTCGGCCCGCACGCGCATCACCTCGGCGTCGGCCTGCACTGTCAGCAGCGTGGCCTCCCGGCCGGCCTGCGCTTCCAGCCGCTGTGCCTCGGCCCGCGCCGCGGCCTCGATCCTGCCCTGCTCGGCCTTGGTGCGCGACTCCACCAGCGCGGCCTCCGACAGCCTTTCTGTGGCGAGCACCCGGTTCATGATCTCTTGCAGGTTGCCAGGGAACACGAGGTCTTTGACGTCCGCCCGCGAGATCGCGACGCCGTAGCCGGCGGCGGCATCGGTGACGTCGCGCAGGATGTCCTCGGAGAGCTGGTTGCGGTTGATGAGGATCTCGGCGAGTTGCATGCTGGCGAGCGAGCGCCGGGCGGCGAGTTGTACGTCGCTGTAGATCCGGTTCTCGTAGTCGGCGACCGACTCCAGCGCGGCGACCGGGTCGGTCACTCGGAACTGCGTGATCACACTCACCCGCAGCGCGACCTTGTCTGCAGTCAGGATTTCCTGGCCCTTGATCGTGATTTCTCTTTCGCGCATGTCCACCTGCACGACGTCTACGACAGGGGTTCGCCTGCCCCACCGGGGTGCCTTCGGCAGCCGGTAGCGGCCCGGCTCCAGCACGTCAGACAGCCGCCCGTCCTCGTACCGCAGGCCGCGGTGGGTGCTGCGGATGATCACTTCGTCACGACGTATCGGACGCGCTGCCATGCCGATCCCCCTGCGTGTGGTGCCTGTGGGTAGGCGGGCCCCCCGGCACTCGATCCGATCTGCAGGACGAGCTTGGTGATGAACGGCCATTAGCTGGGGATGAGTGAGTCCAATCGCACAGCCGTCGGAATGTCGCTCGCTACTGAACCGAGCCGGGGAGCCCTTGGCCGCGCAGCGTACCCCCGACCCCCGCCGGTCGGCGATCGGTTTCCCCCTGTGACATCCCCGGTGCTGGGCGCACCCGGCGGATCAGCACGCTGCCCCGCGCCGACCTCGGTGCACTGTGCCCGACTGTTCGGGCACTGTCCTGGCCGTCAAGCGGCGACGTTGGCTCACTGCGAGTCTCGAGCTGCACGCACCTACTACCGGTTACTGAGCCTTCGCCATAACCGCCCTACCCAGGTGTCGATGCCGAACCAATGGTCGAGGCTCAGCTGACCCGGGCCAGCGATCACCAACGCGAGCGCGATGGCGATGAGCGTGAGGTTGAACTCATAGCCCTGGTTCTGGATGAAGAAGCCATTGCGGCCGGTGACCAGGGCGATCGCAACGACCATATTCCCGACGAGAGCCAGTCCCACCAGGCGCGTGAGCACACCGATGATCAACAAGAGCCCACCGCCGAACTCGATGGTGCCGCCAAGCACGGCGAAGAGCATGCCCGGCTGGAGTCCGATTCCCGACATCATCCGGGCTGTGCCGTCGAGTCCGCCGCCACTAAACGCGCCGAAGAGCTTCTGCGCTCCGTGGCCGAGAAAGACGATGCCCACGACCACGCGCAGCATGAGCAACGCGAGGTCCGGATTGCGGATGGCGGTCGTTCGTTTCGAGGCAATTGTCATCAGTTCGCTCCTGTCGCACGTTCCTGCTGAAAGAAGATCAACCCAGTATGGACAACAGATAGGGAGGTCGATGGTCTAGAATTCTGCTGTGCAGAAGAAAGCTCCGACGTATCCCATCGAGTCTGTGGACCGCGCACTGCGGCTGCTCCGGCTGGTCGCCGCGGACGGATCGCTCCGGCTCTCCGACGCGAGCGCCACCCTCGGCCTCGCCCTGTCGAGCACACATCGGCTTCTCGCGATGCTTGAGTGGCACGGCTTCGTGACCCGCGAGGCCGGCGGCCGCCAATACCTGGCCGGACCGACGCTTCTCGAGCTGGGCTGGACCCCAGCTGGCGACGACCTGCGAGGCGTAGCCCGACCGCACCTTCTCCGACTCACCCAGCAATACGGTGAAACGACACACCTGCTCCTGTTGCGCGGCCGACGGACGGATTTCGTCGACGGGGTGGAGGGTGAACGCTCGGTCCGGGTGGGGCTCCGGCTCGGCCAGTCGATGCCGGCACATGCGACCACGGGAGGCAAGGCGATGCTCGCCGCGATGGCTCCCAGCGTCCTAGACCAGCTCTATCCTGAGGAGGAGCTGGAGCGCATCACTACCCGGACAGTGCCAACCAAGCGCGACCTGCTGGGTCAACTCGATCGCGTCAGACAGACCGGCTACGCGATCAATGACGGCGAGACTGAAGTCGACCTGCGGGCGGTCGGCGCCGCGATCGTCGACCGTCACGGAAGACCACGAGCGGCCATCGCCATCTCGGGCCCAGCCAGCCGCCTACCCCATTCCGACCTCCCCGTCCTTGGTGGCGCCGTCGCAGACGA
This sequence comes from Geodermatophilaceae bacterium, assembly GCA_013811805.1. Taxonomy (GTDB): domain Bacteria; phylum Actinomycetota; class Actinomycetes; order Mycobacteriales; family Geodermatophilaceae; genus JACCQS01. Next base: position 2,771 of record JACCUM010000302.1, read on the forward strand.
GGCCCGCCAGATCGCCGGCAAACTCGCCTGACTCTGGCAGAGGGCTCGGTGCGGCGGTCGGAGGCGGCGGAGCCGAGGTGGCGATCCCGAGGGCGAGCTGTGGCGGCGGCGGTGTTGGTTATCTGCGGTGCCCGCGCGTCGCGGCCGAGATCGACGACGGTCACGCCAGAGGCACGATCACCGCATGGCGATCGAGTCGGTCACCTCGATGACAGCCCCGGCGGAATCGTGACGCTGCCTGGCGGTGCGCGTGCTCCACAGCTCGAGCGCCCGCATGACAGGTCCAAGGTCGGCAACTGCCGCAGGCAGCGTGCGTCCGCGGGTACCCGACGTAACCGCGTCGATCGCGGTCCACCCGCATACCGTCGTTGCCTGTGCGCGTCACGTTCACCAAGCAGCCTGGCCGCCGCTACCTGATGACCGTCAGGCGGCAGGCAGGACCGAGCCTGGCCCCGCGCCAAGGTCCCGGCTACGACGACCATCTGCCCCACGACGCCGTGCACTTGCTCGTCGAGAACGAGGCTGGCCTCACTGGCGGCGTGTTCGGACGGGTGGCCGCTGGACGGAGCAACATCTTCTGGCCGGCCGACCCGAAGCTGCAGCGCCGTCAAGCTCGCCGGGAGGCCAAGCGCCGCCGACCACGGCCGAGCGGGCCGACATGGCCCGTTCCGAGTTGCTCGCCTCGATCTGCCCGACGCTGTGGGAGCTACGTACCGGCCGGCGCAGCCACGTGCCGCCATGGTTTTCGTCGGTCGAGCCCCCTGAGCTGGACGCTCCGCTGGTGGAGCGCATCATCGAACGCCTGGACGACTTCGCAGTGCGCTGGCACGCACTCCCCGAGTGCGGCAGCATCACGCTCTCGTGGCTACCACGCAACCCCGACCGGACCCGCGAGAAGCAGAACAACCCCACTCGCTGGCCAATTTCGCCGGAGCTGTGCACGGCGGCCACACCGCCATGGTCTTCGACGAGGTCTGTTGCGACAAGGTCTCCATCTTGGCCAGGCCCGCGCCACCGTAGTTCCCAACAACACCTTCTCCACCAAGGCATCCACAGCACGAGAAACGTCGTGAGTGCCAGCGGCACAGCGGTCTCACCAACTCGACGTTGGGAACGGACCGATCCGAGCACTGCCGGACACGAGAGTCCCTCCGACATCAAAGTCGTCCAAGACATGCTCGGCCACAGTTGGCTCGCCATCACCGCCGACACACTCGTTCCCAGTCGAAGCGTGCCGGTGCCGTTGGTCGGCCGCGCCGGACGGGTGCTGACGGTTGTCCGCGATCTACCCTGGCGAGGCGGGGCCGTCCCGCCTATTGCGCGACATCGCATCGTCCTGCGAGGAGACCCATGGCGCCCGTCGTCCCCGAAGCCGATACCGAGTTCGGCGCCCGTGTCGCCCGCCGCCTGCGCGAGGACCACCTTGCGTGGTTCACCGCAGTTGACAGAGTGGGCACCCCGCAGCCGTCTCCGGTGTGGTTTGTATGGAATGAAGCCTCGTCCACAGCGCTGGTCTACAGCCGCGCCGACGCCAAACGGCTCGATCACATTCGCGCCCATCCCCAGATCGCCCTGCACCTGGATGGCGACGGGCAGGGCGGCGACATCGTCGTGCTCACCGGTGAGGCCGAGATCGACCCCGACGAGCCGCCAGCACACAAGAACGCGCCCTACATCGCGAAATACGGCGAGCTCATCCGAAGCGGCTGGCCGACCGCCGAGGAGTTCGCCTCGATCTACTCGGTGCCGATCCGCATCCGGGCCCGCCGGGTCCGTGGGCACTGACCAAACGGAACCGTCACGGGCCGGCGTTCGGCACCCCGGCTGCAATGGGAAGCAACACTCGGAACCTCAGGCGACCCTGTCGGCTGGCGTGGGGGGTCGGGGTCCGGCCACCGAGACCGGGAACGAGGCGGCGCCGACTCTGACACCTCGCCCTCACCCGCCACCCCACGCCACGGTCCGGGCGATGTGGATTCGAGGCCCCACGGTCCCTCCGGCCTGCAGGGAACCAGCCTGCCGAGCTGATCGAGCCTTCAGGTCTTGCGGGCGACTCCGGCGAGAAACGTCATCCCGGCATAGCTCAGAGAGAGTCCATCGCCCCGCCACTTCGAGACCTCCACGATCCCCGGCTCGGCAAGCTCGAGCCCATCGAACAACAGCGCGAACTCGTCCGGGTGATGAAACACGAATGGTGTCGTGGCGGAGTAGACGGCCTGGATGCGGGCGACGTCGGGAGCGGCGAGATCCGCCGCGCAGGCAGCGGAGATCGCGACGAGGCTCCCCGGAGCGAGCTGGTCGACGTAGCTCGTCACCAGAGCGGCCGCGTCGCGCCGATCAACGAAATGCAGCACGGCCACCAGCAGCAGACCCAGCGGGGCGTTGAGATCGATCGCCTGGCGCACGACCGGATCGGCGAGCACTTCCGCGGGATGACGCAGGTCGTGGTGCACGGCGACGACCCGCGGCGTATCGGCCCGCAAAGCGCGGTTGAACGCCGTCACCGTCGGATCGTTGTCCACATACGCCACCGTGACCTCCGGGTCGACATCCCGCGCCACCTCGTGGACGTTCGGCGAGGTCGGCAGCCCGGTACCGAGGTCGAGGAACTGACCGATCCCCGACTCGGCCATCAGCTGCACCGCCCGGACCAGGAAGCGTCGGTTCGCCCGGGCCGACTCGCGGACACCGGGGATCGCGTGCTGCAGGTGTTCGGCGGCCTGGCGATCGACCGCGAAGTTGTCCTTGCCGCCCAGCAGGTAGTCATAGATCCGGACCGGGTTTGGCAGTAGCGGCTCCTGCTCTGCAGCTCCACCCGAGCGATCTTCGTGCCCCACGGGTCCACCCCCTCGGATCCGGTCGGGATCGTCCAACTGCTATTGAGCGTAGCGACAGGCCAGTGTTGCCGACGCTGGAGCGACCATCGAGCGTCAACCGACCACAACGGACGCCAAGTCCTGAACCACTTGATAGATATCAGCAGCTCAGATCGGTTCAGAGGTGGTGCGCCGCCAGGGACTCGAACCCCGAACCCGCTGGCTAAGAGTGGGATCGGGGTGGTGCCGCGCCGTGTCGACAGCGGACAGTCGGTGCCATTCTTGCCGGTCAAACCCATGATCGTTACTTGGTCAGTGTCAGCT
>JACCUM010000307.1 GCA_013811805.1 Geodermatophilaceae bacterium
CATGACCGTGCACGCCGACCAGGCGCTCAGGGCACTGCAGGGCAGCTCTGCCTCCTGACCGGCGCTACTCGAGATCGAATGCCGTTCGGATCGCTGCGGCAAGCGAGACCTCCTGCTCCGGGAAGAACTGCTCCGGGAAGAAGTAGCCTATCTGGCGCCCGAGGGCGGCCTTCGGGACCGTCACGATGTTGTCGCAGCTGACGACGCAGTCTTGATCCAGGCCGTTGACGCGGCCGACCGGCACCTCGGTCGACAGCCCACGGATGCTGCTGAGGAAGGAGGGCACCGCCGCCGCCTGACCTCCGCAGGCACACGCACGCCTGATGCGGGATCAGTGGCCAGTCCCCGCCACGCCACACTGGGGCCATGACCGATCCCGATCTCCGCGACCTGCACGCACGGGCGGTACGAGCCAGCGTCTCGGTGGTGTCACAGGTGTCTACCGGCGACCTCGGTCTGCCGACGCCGTGCGCGGACTGGCACCTGAGCGACCTGCTTACCCACATGACCTTGCAGCACCACGGGTTCGCGGCCGCTGCAGCTGGCAACGGCGGAGACTTGTCGCTGTGGACCGTGCAGCCGCTCGGTCCCGATCCGGTCGGTGAGTACGCAGCTGCGGCCGACCGGGTGCTGACGGCCTTCGCTCAGGACGGGGTGCTCGAGCGCGAGTTCGCGTTGCCGGAGATCAGCCCGCTCACCACGTTTCCGGGCAGCCAGGCGATCAGCTTTCACCTCGTCGACTATGTTCTACACGGCTGGGATGTGGCCAGGACGATCGATGTCCCTTTCTCCCTCGATCCGGAGATTCTCGATGTTGCGCTGCGGATCGCACGATCGGTTCCCGACGGCCCGCAGCGGCTCCAGCCCGGCGCGGCGTTCGCGCCCGGCGTCGCGACGAATGAGGACGCACCGATGCTGGACCGGATCGTGGCCCTCCTCGGCCGATCACCGACGTGGTCGGGCTGAGCGTGCTTCCGGGTCTCCGGCAACCTCGCCGCGCTCGGCCCCGATTGCGTCGGCCGCCGGGCTGAGCGCAGGCGCGCGCCGGCGGTTGAGCATGGTGCCCGCGGCGACCAGTGCGGCCATGGCGAACAGAGCCAGGGCGAAGGTGATCGGCCCGAGGTTCTCCACCCAGCCGGCCAGGGCACTCTGGATGGAGGATGCCGCGGTGATGACCGGGTCATCGGCGTTACCTCCTGCGAACACGCGGAGCTCGTAGAGCCCGTACCAGGCGACGTAGGCACCGACCATGACGAGTAGCAGACCGCCGATGCGGGTGACGTAGGGCAGGAGCCCGCGCAGGATCCGGACGGCGGCGGGTTGGGCCAGGGCCGCGCTGACCGCCAATCCCCCCACGACCAGGCCCATGCCCACGGCGTAGGCCGCGTAGGCCAGGACGCCGGTAAGGAGGTCGCCGGCTCGGAAGGTGGTCGAGGTGAGGACCAGGAAGGGGCCGATCGTGCAGCCGAGGGACGCAATCGCGTACGAAACGCCGTAGAGCACCATTGACCTCGGATTTGACACTGGGTTTCGGCCGCGGAGTTTAGGAGTGCACAGAACACGGTCGCGACCGATCAGTAGGAGCGCGCCGAGCAGGACCAGCCCGGCGCCGATAACGATGGTCACCGCGGGCAGCCAGCGCTGCACGCTGGAGGTGACCGGGGTCAGCAGCAGCCCGAAGATGGCGAAGACCGCGACGAAGCCTCCGGTCATCGCTGCAGTAGCCACCCCGGCTCGGCCAAGCGCAGCCATGCGGTCGGGCGGACCGCCACCGGCGGGGGTGCCCGTGACGAAGAGCGTCAGATAGGCGGGCAGCATTGCGAATCCGCACGGATTGAGCGATGCAAGGGTGCCGGCAGTCAGCGCGAACAACAGATCTCGGCTCATGAGACTCGCTGGCTCAGCGTGCGGTTAGCTCGGCGACCCGATCAGCCAAGCCTTGCTCACCGAGCACTCCACGAACCACCTCGACCTCACCGGAGTCGTCGATGAACGCATAGGCGGGCTGGCGACTGATGCCAAAGCGGCTCCAGATCGAGCCGTCGACATCCGCGAGATGCGGGAAGGCAGCCAGCTCATAGTCCTCGACGAAGGCCTGCATCTCCGGGATCTCGCCGAGGCCCGCGACCCCGACGAAGGTGACCTCATCGCCGGCGCCCGCCTGAACTGCAGCCAGTCCCGGGGCCTCGCGGCGGCATTCGGTGCACCAAGGCGCCCAGAACCACAGCACGCTGTCCTTCGCGGCCAGTGAGGAGCCCTCGAAGGACTCGTCGCCGATGGTCTGCGCGGTGAACTGCAGCGGCTCAGCCGAGACCTCGCCAGCTCCGTCCGAGGCGGGCCCAGAATCGCCGGTGGCGGTACCGCAGCCAGTGATCAACGTCATCGCGGCCAGCGATACAAGGGTCAGCCCTTCGGAAGGGCTGCATGTCGAGACTTCTCCTATCGGACCGCTTCCCAAGCGCGATCAGATGCGCACTGGTCGGTGCCGGGCTAGCTCCGTAAGGTTGACGGTACGCCGGCGGGGAACGGGGTCTGTCGCGAATGAGCGGGCTTGCCGAAGGCTTACATGCTTCGGCATGGTTCCGTAAGAAATGCTGAACCCTTTCGGGCCAACAGCCGAACACAATGTAGAGCGCCCTTGTACTCGTCGCAGTTGAAACATCGCTGAGGAGGAGACCGGTCATGACCACGGACAGCGCAACCAAACAGCTTGCGCCCGATGCAAGCGAAGAGCTGGATCACGGTCGTGGCGCGCGGATCGGGCTCGCGTTCGTACGGATCGCCGTCGGTCTCCTGTGGATCCAGAGCGCGGGCTGGAAGACGCCACCGGAATTCGGGCGGGACAGCGAAACCGGGTTGTTCAAGTTCACCACGTACGCGGTCGACTATCCGGTGTTCCCGCCCTTCAGCTGGCTGATCGAGAATGTGGTACTGCCCAATTTCGCGTTGTTCGGCTACCTGACCTTGCTGGTCGAGGCCAGCGTCGGGGCGTTCCTGCTGGTCGGGCTCGCCACCCGGTTCTGGGCGCTCGTCGGAATAGGACAGACCGTCGCGATCGCCTTGTCGGTGCTGAACGGGCCGAACGAGTTCCCTTGGACCTATTACCTGCTGTTCGCGGCCCACGTTGTCATCCTGGTAACGGCCCCGGGACGGACCGCGGGACTGGACGGCGTGCTACGGCCACGATGGCGGCAGTCCTCCGGCCGGCCGGCCCGGCTGTTGATGAGGCTGTCATGACCGCGGAGGTGAGCACCCAGTACGCCCGGGTGCAGCGCATCGGCTACGGCCTCAGTGCCGGCGCCGCCGTGTCGATCGTGTTGATACTCGCTCCGAGCAACGACGCAGTGCGCCTGGCCAAGGTCACACCCATAGCTGCGTTGGTCTTGTTGGTGGTGGCCGTACTCGGCGTGCTGGCCGCCCGAACCGGCCAGGCTGCCTTGTACCTGGCAGCTGGAGGGCTTGCCCTGGTCGCGGCCGTTCTACAGCTGGTGCAGTTCGGTCAGGACACGAATGTGATCGGCGGCAACGGGTCCACTGCTGCATTGCTTGCCGGTTTCGGGATCGGTTTTTGCGGGCTGTGGTACGCCGCCCGCCCATCTCGCAACTCCGAATAGATACACCGCCCCGCCGGTAGCGCCGGCCCTGTTGAACAGAAAGGAACCTCCCAACGTGGATTTGAGCGTACGAGTTAATCCGGTCCTTGACGTTGCGCGCGAGTCAGCCCATGCGGTTGATGCCACAGCGAGCTTTCCGGCTCAGACTGTTACCACCCTGCGCGAGTCGGGGCTGCTAGGGCTCACCTTGCCGACCGAGGTTGGCGGGCTGGGCGGCGGCCCTCAGGACTTGGTCAATGTCATGAGTTCGCTGGCCGGTGCCTGCGGCTCGACCGCCATGATCTATCTGATGCACGTCAGCGCCGCGATGTCAGTGGCTGCCGCGCCACCGCCCGGATTGCCAGATCTGCTGCCGGGGATGGCCAGTGGCGACAAGCTCGGCTCTTTGGCGTTCTCCGAGGCTGGTTCCCGGTCGCACTTCTGGGCACCGGTGT
>JACCUM010000308.1 GCA_013811805.1 Geodermatophilaceae bacterium
GACTGGGCGCGGATCTCGGGCAAGAAGGGCGAGCGGATCGTCTACATCCGCACGCTGATCTCCGGCAAGGGCAGCGACTCGGGGCGGGCCATCGACACGGCGACCAACACCGGGCAGTACCTGTAGCGACTTGTAGCAGTGGTGCACCCGTGAACCGAAATCGATCCTGCAGAGGTTCCTGCCGCGGGCCCAGTTGGGGATCAGCGCGCCCGGGGTTACCGCTCGTCCTCGTCATCGTTGCCACATTGAGCACCGGGTGCGTGTCGACGGTCAGTGGTCAGTCATCGCCCCGAACGGCGCTCGGCATGGCGTCTGCTGAGATCTTCGAGCAGGTGCAGGCACCGCCACTGGGTGGTTGTCTGGACACCGTTCGCGGCGGTAACGGGCCGCTGTCACCACCGGCCACGCTGTCCTGCGCGGAACCACACGGGGGTGAGATCGCCAGGGTGGTCGAGATTCCGGCCGCCCTCGACGGCGACTATCCGACCGACGACGATCTGAGCTCGGATGCCTGGGGGTCCCTGCTCTACGACAACGACAGTTGCGGCGACTACCTGCTGCCCAACAGTTATCTGGGTGCCCGCGAACAGGACAACCTACTCGTAGACGCGAGTGCCTACCTACCGAAGAGGGTGGCCTGGGAGGCCGGCGCTCGATGGCTGGTCTGTGTGGTGGAGTACCGAACCGGAGTCTTCGAGGACGTGAACGCTCCGGGCCGGATGGCGCAGGCGATGCGCGGCCCTGACGCCGCCACGTACCGACCGTGCTGGTTCGGGCCGTCGGTCCTGTTCGACGTGGTGCCCTGCAGTCAGCCGCACGAGGCCGAGCCCACCGGCGACTATGTCGCAGCCGAGTTGGGAACGCCCTACCCGGCCGACCCGCTGTCGCGACAACCGTTGGTAGATGAGTGTGACAATGAGGTGGTCGACTACCTCGAACGGGACATCCCGAACGGCTATGTGGCCGGCATCTACCTTCCCGCTGAACAGGACTGGGCGGCCTACCCCGAGGTTCAGTGCGTCATTCTCGACAGCAACGGCAGTCGTACGAGCGGCAGCGCCGTCGATGCCTGAGCCCACCGTCGATGCCGAAAGCGGCGAACTGAGCCAACTAGGCTGAAGATATGAGCGTTCATCGGGTGATCGGGACCGAGGTGGAGTACGGCATCTCGGTCCCCGGCGAACCCGGTGCCAACCCGACCCTGTTATCCGGCCAGATCGTCAACGCCTGGGCGGTTGCCGAGGCGCCCACCCTGCGCCGGCCCCGCTGGGACTTCGAGGAGGAGTCTCCGCTGCGCGACGCGCGCGGATTCGACCTATCACCGGCCTCAGCTCTCGATCACAACGAGTTGGACGAGGACCCTGGCCTGGCCAACGTCATCCTGACCAATGGCGCCCGGCTCTACGTCGACCACGCGCATCCGGAGTATTCGACCCCGGAGGTGACCAATCCGCGGGACGGCGTGCTCTGGGACAAGGCCGGAGAACTGATCATGGCCGAGGCCGCGAAGCGCGCCTCGCGCATTCCCGGTCAGCCCCGGATCGGCTTGTACAAGAACAACACCGACGGCAAGGGAGCCTCGTACGGCTCGCACGAGAACTATCTGATGCGTCGGCAGACCCCTTTCGCCGAGATCGTCACCCATCTCATCCCGTTCTTTGTCAGCCGCCAGGTGATCTGCGGGCAGGGCCGGGTCGGGCTTGGCCAGGACGGGCGCAAGAGCGGCTTCCAGATCTCGCAACGCGCGGATTTCTTCGAGGTCGAGGTGGGCCTGGAGACGACCCTCAAACGACCGATGATCAACACCCGCGACGAGCCCCATGCCGACGCGGAGAAATACCGACGGCTGCATGTCATCATCGGCGATGCCAACCTCGCGGAGCTCGCCACTTATCTCAAACTCGGAACCACCGCGCTGGTGCTGGCCATGATCGAGGACGGCGAGATCGCGGCCGACCTGCGGGTCGAGGAGCCGGTGACGACCCTGCACGCGGTCAGTCATGATCCGTCGTTGACAGCTCAGATCCGGCTGTGCGACGGACGCCGGATGACGGCCCTGCAGTTGCAGTGGATCTACCACGAACTGGCCACCGCGTACGTGCACCACATGGGAGTCGACGACCCGGAGACCAAGGACGTCCTGGAGCGCTGGGCGGAAGTCCTGACCGACCTGGAACGAGATCCGATGTCGTGTGCCGACCGGCTCGACTGGGTGGCGAAGCTTCGCCTGCTAGAGGGCTATCGGGATCGCGACGGCCTGAGCTGGGACGACTCACGGCTGGCCCTGGTCGACCTGCAGTACAGCGACGTACGTCCGGAACGCGGGCTGTATCACCGTCTGGTGGCCCGTGGCGCCATGCAGCGACTTGTCTCCGAGTCCGACGTTGCCATGGCAGCACATCGGCCGCCGACCGATACCCGGGCCTACTTCCGCGGTGAGTGCCTGCGGCGGTATCCGAAGAACGTCGCCGCCGCCTCCTGGGACTCGGTCATCTTCGACCTCGGCGCGGAGAACCTGGTCCGGATCCCGACTCTGGAACCACGACGCGGTACCCGCGAACATGTCGGCGAACTGCTCGACCAGTGCACCGATGCCCGCGAACTGGTCGAGCGCCTCACCGGTAACCGCTGAAGCGGTGGCCGAGGGACTGCTGCCTGACGAGGTCGTCTCGACCGCGGGCGAGCGAGCCATGCTCGAAGCGTTCCTGGATCTTTACCGTGGCGAGGTCGTCGGCAAGATCGCTGGACTCTCCGAGGGGGACGCCCGACGGCGACTCGTACCCTCATTGACCACCGTGGGCGGTGTCCTCAAGCACCTGCGCTGGGTGGAGGTCGGCTGGTTCCACCAGGTTCTCGGCGCGCGTTCCGGGGACAATCGCCGTGCTCATGAACGACGCTCGGAGTTCGTGCTCGAACAGCATGAGACGGTTGATTCTCTGGTCGCCGAGTACCGCGCCGCCTGTGCGACGTCGCGTTCGTTGGCAGCCGACTGTTCACTCGATGCGGCCTTGCCGCATGACGGGATGGGGCAGGTGTCGGTGCGCTGGATCTACGTGCACATGATCGAGGAGACGGCTCGGCACGCCGGTCAACTGGACATCCTGCGCGAACAGATCGACGCCGCTGTCGCGCGCGAGCACGGGTGACGATCAACCTCACCCGTACGGTCGAATGTGTGAATGGCACCTGGGATCCGGCATCGCCGGGCGTTCTCGCGCTGCCGTCGGGACGGCTCGTACGGGGCCGGGGCTTGGGTCGACCAGTACCCGACGGACCGCCGCCCCACTTCGCCGTGTATCTGCTCGGCAGTCCGCCCCCGGCCGTCGAATGGGAGGCTCGGTGGCTCCGGTGGCCTGACTTCGGATTGCCGCGAGATCGCACACAGGCACGGGAGGCCCTTCGGGAGGCATGGCATCGAGCCGAGTTCCATCGGGTCGAAATCGCTTGCCGTGGTGGTCGCGGGCGAACCGGCACCGCGCTGGCCTGCCTGGCTGTCCTGGACGGCGTACCCCCGGAGGGGGCAGTGGCCTACGTGCGCGATCGCTTCGACGCCCATGCCATCGAGACGTGGTGGCAGCGGCGCTATGTACGGGATTTTCCGGGACGGTAGCGGACGCGCCGATCCTGCCGAGAACGAGCCGATCCTGTCGCAAGCCGCGGGTAGTGTCAGGTCTCCGGAGAGTTCGACCACGCGCCGGATGACGCGAGGACAGGGGAGGAGAAGCGATGGCGACACGGGACACCGGCGGTCAGCAGCAGCGCAGCCGGGCCAAGGAAGAAGACGTCGAAGTAGAGGCCAGCGTCGACATCACAGCCGGCGAGCGGCACGAAAAGATGTCCGGGGATATCGACGCGATTCTTGACGATATCGACGAGGTGCTCGAGGAGAATTCGGAGGAGTTCGTGAGGCAGTATGTACAAAAAGGAGGCCAGTGAATGCACATATTGTACGGTGATAGTTGCCTCTTCCACGACTGGCCCCTGCGATCTCTCCAATGGTGGAGAAGCGCTGCCTGGACTGTGAACGAGTCCAGCCGGCCGTCAGATTTCACTCGGATGTCCGACGGGCGGCCGGATTGGCGTTCTATTGCAAGTCCTGCGCGGCATTACGGAGCGAGAAGAGCCGCCGGCCGAGGCGTATCCCCAAGAAGATTGCCACCAAGCGAGGTGGCAGACGGCGGCAAGTGGTGCCCCGACTGCGCTCAGATCAAACCGGCCGACGACTTTCCGCGGACACGTGCTAATTCCGTCACGGGGCTACACACCTACTGCAAGCCGGGTCACAACGTGCGGGGCAAGCTCAGTAAAGAGAAAGTGGGGGGATCTCGGACCTATCACCTGAAGCGGCGGTACGGCATTATCGCCGCAGACGCGGACGCCAGGCACGCCGAGCAGGACGGCCTGTGCGCGCTCTGTCGCATGGCGCCGGCGGCGCAGGTGGATCATGATCACGCTACGGGCAAGGTCCGAGGTCTGTTGTGCTTCAACTGCAACGGCGGGCTCGGCCAGTTCAACGATCGGATCGACGTCCTCGAGGCGGCGGTTGATTACCTGAACGCTCACAACTACGCGGCGAACGCACCCTCCCAGGCCACCTCGCCACCGTCACAGTACCGGTGGCCGGGAGTGATCGAGCTGTTTCCGCACCACGGCCGCTCCATCGAGGTCGAACCGTGGCGGCACACCGTCAGCGCCTGATCGCCTGGGTCGCCCGTACCGAGGCCACACCAGCCCGCGGGTAGGGTTTCACCCAGAGGTCCGGGCGCCCTGAACGCGCCGGACGGCGAGGCATCTTCCAAGCTGGGCGAAGGGCGGGTTCGTGGCCGAACGAGGCGCGGGTTCCTCAGGACTGCCGCCGGGGTACCTGAGTGCGGCCGGGTCGTCGTTCGTGGACTTTCTCGGACAGGAGGCTGCCCACTTGCTCCCCGCGAAAGGATTGCCAGCCGGCTCGGGCGCCGGACTGGCTCCGCATGCGACCACGGTTGTGGCGGCGAGCTTTCCCGGTGGCGTTGTCATGGGCGGCGACCGGCGCGCCACGATGGGCAACCTGATCGCCTCGCGCGACATCGACAAGGTCTTCGCCGCCGACGAGTACTCCGTCGTCGGAATCGCCGGCACGGCCGGGATCGCCGGCGAACTGGTCCGGTTGTTCCAGGTCGAGT
>JACCUM010000326.1 GCA_013811805.1 Geodermatophilaceae bacterium
GTCGGGCCGACCTCCATCGGCTCCTTGGTGATGTCGACGTCAGCCAGTTCCTTGAACTGGTGATGCATCGACGGGAGCTTCTTGATGATGTCCTCGGCCTTGAGCCGCGTGGACACGTCCAAGAACACCCCACCGGCCGGTGAACCGCGACCGGCCTTGACCTCGGAGTTGATCGCTCGGGCGACCTCGTCACGTGGAAGGAGTTCCGGCGGCCGCTTGTTGTTGTCCGGATCTGTGAACCAGCGGTCGCCCTCCTCCTCTGTCTCGGCGTACTGGGTACGAAATACGTCCGGGATGTAGTCGAACATGAAGCGCTTGCCCTCGGAATTGCGAAGCACGCCACCGTCTCCGCGTACCGACTCGGTGACCAGGATGCCCTTCACCGAAGGCGGCCAGACCATCCCGGTCGGGTGGAACTGCACGAACTCCATGTTCAGCAACGTTGCTCCGGCGCGCAGCGCCAGAGCATGCCCGTCCCCGGTGTACTCCCAGGAGTTCGAGGTCACCTTGAAGCTCTTGCCGATACCACCGGTGGCCAGTACGACAGCGGGTGCCTCGAAAGCGAGGAAGCGCCCGGTCTCCCGCCAATAGCCGAACGCGCCGGCGATCGGGCTGTCCACGTCTGGGCCGACTTTGAACAGCTCGGTGATCGCGCACTCGTGAAAGACCTTGATCCGCGCCTCGTAGTCGCCGAACTCGCGGAAGTCCTCCTGTTGCAGGGAGACGACCTTCTGCTGCAGGGTCCGGATCAGCTCGAGGCCGGTGCGGTCGCCGACATGGGCAAGACGCGGGTACTCGTGACCACCGAAGTTTCGCTGGCTGATCCTGCCTTGTTTCGTGCGGTCGAACAGCGCACCGTAGGTCTCGAGTTCCCAGACCCGCAGCGGTGCTTCCTTGGCGTGCAGCTCGGCCATCCGGAAGTGATTGAGGAACTTCCCGCCACGCATGGTGTCCCGGAAGTGGACCTGCCAGTTGTCCTTGCTGTTGACGTTGCCCATGGATGCGGCAATTCCGCCCTCGGCCATCACGGTGTGCGCCTTGCCGAACAAGGACTTGCACACGATCGCCGTACGTTTACCCGCCTCTCGCGCCGCGATAGCGGCTCGCAGACCTGCGCCGCCAGCGCCGATGACGACCACGTCGTAGCTGTGCCGCTCGACCTCGGCGGTTGCGGAGGCGGTGACGTCGGCTGCCGGCGGACAGGACATCTCCGGGTTCGTGGACTCCGGGTTCATGGGCTCCGCCTCCTAGCCGACGAGCCGGAGGTCGGAGAACCAGCCAGCCGAGAGGGCCATGACGTAGAAATCAGTGAAGGCCAGGGTGCCCAACGTGATCCAGGCGAGTTCCATGTGCTTTTCGTTGAGCTTGGATACGAAGCCCCAGGCCCTGTAGCGCACCGGGTGCGCCGAAAAATGCCGCAGCCGGCCCCCGACGATGTGCCGGCAACTGTGGCAGGAGGCGGTGTATGCCCAGAGCATCACGACGTTGGCCAGCAGGATGACGTTCCCGAGCCCGAACCCGAAGCCAGACGGGCTGTGGAAGGCAAGGATGGCGTCATAGGTGTTGATCAGCGAGATGATCACCGCAGCGTAAAAGGCGTAGCGGTGCAGGTTCTGGCCGATCAGCGGCACTCTGGTCTCACCGCTGTACTTGGTATGCGGTTCGGCCACGGCGCAGGCCGGCGGCGAAGCCCAGAAGGCGCGGTAGTAGGCCTTACGGTAGTAGTAACAGGTCAGCCGGAACAACAGCAGGAAGGGCAGGCTGAGCGCGGCGTACGGCATCCACCACACGTCGGGAAGGAAGGTCCCGAAGTGGGCGGCCTCGGGGATACAGCCAGTGGACACGCAGGGCGAGTAGTAGGGCGTCAGGTAGTGGTAGTCGGCTACCCAGTAGTTCTCCTGCAGGAACACTCGGGTGACGCTGTAGGCCAGCCAGGCCACCAGGCCCACCACGTTGAGCACCGGCGGCCACCACCAGCGGTCCGTACGCAGGGTCCGTGCCGCGATCCGGGCTCGACTCGGGAAGCTGACCCCGGCGCGCAGCTTGGATGTGCCATCCACTGCCAGCGGTCTCGTTCCAGTAGCCATGGGTAGGCCGCTCACCCCTCCGAGATCTACACCGGACAGCACCGCCGCGGACTGCCTGCCCCCAGGAGTGTGTCCCCCGTGTTCCGGGGCGGTAAACCCTGGTGGCGATTGGCTCAGCCTACGGCCGCCGTCGGGGGCTCACGCTGTTAGCTCGGACACGCTGCAGCCGACCGGCTCCCGCTCGGCAAGCGTGACTGAGGCCAGATCGTTACCCAGCGGAGGTCACAATGCGATGACACCGGTGGACGCTGCCGCTGACCGTTATCTAGGCTCGCCCTTGGCCAGTGATGTGCTGGCCATCCTTATTTTCCTTCCCACCTCCGTGGGACAAGGGAGGCTTCCAAACGTGAAATTAGGTAAGCGCAG
>JACCUM010000345.1 GCA_013811805.1 Geodermatophilaceae bacterium
CCACCGGCTAGGCCATTGCCTGCCCCCGGGCTTGGACTAGGGCAGACTGCTGAGTCGATGACCTCGACCGAGCGCGACACACCCAAAGGGCGGCAACCCGATTCGGCTGGTGACGAAGTCCACAGCCTTCGTGAGCGGGTCGCCGATACCGCTTGGCGTCAACGCGTTGCCGCCAACGCCGCGCTGAACTCCGCCTACCGCATCGGGGTCGGAGTCGTCGGTTTCGTCATCCTGATCGGTGGTGTGGCAGCCATTCCGTTGCCCGGTCCGGGTTGGCTGGTCGTGATCGGCGGTCTGTTCGTCCTGGCGACCGAGTTCACCTGGGCCGAGCGGCTGTTGGAGTTCACCAAGAAACGGGTGAAGTCGTGGACGGACTGGGTGACCCGGCAACCGGTCTGGGTTCGCGTTCTGATCGGGCTGGCCACGGCCGCGTTCGTGTACGGCGTCCTCGTCATCACGTTGCACCTGACCGGTGTCCCGGACTGGATTCCGGACTGGGTGCCGCTGTGGCGGTGAGCCCGTCCCGGTAAGGTTGCCCGGGTCCCGGGCGCTTGGCTCAGCGGTAGAGCGCTTCGTTCACACCGAAGAGGTCACTGGTTCGATCCCAGTAGCGCCCACAGACGTATCCAACTGGCAGCCTTGGACGGCATCGGGTCGGCTCCCGCATGGCACGGCTCGACCCTCAAGGGCAGCTTCGCGCAGGGCCAGGTCCCCCCAGCGCGGATAGGGTCCGTGGCCTTGCCCTTCGACGTGCCGCCGCCTCTCGAGCTGGTCCGCGTCATAGACGTGCTGCGTTCGCTTCGAGGTTTACGGGGTAAGCCTCGCGGGTAATTATCCGGTCTGACAGTCGAGCGGCCGTCAGGTTTGATCGCGTAGGAGGATGTCATGGCTGGTTTCGTGCAGATCGTGGAGCTTCAGACCACTCGCGTCGATGAACTGAGGACCATCGCGGACGAGACGAATGAGGCATCCTCCGGAGATGCCCCGTCGCGTCGGACGGTCACTGCTGATCGGAACCGTCCGGACCACTACTTCATGATCGTCGAGTTCGACTCAGACGAGTCAGCGATGAAGGCCTCGGCCAGTCCCGAGACAAGCCAGTTCGCGCTGCGGATGGCCGAGTTGTGCGATGCACCACCGACGACCTATGACCTTGCTGTCATCGACACTTGGAACTCAAAGGCGGCTCGGAAGCTCGCCGCTCAGGCCAAAGCGAAGAAGATCGCATCTCAGGCGAAGACGTTAGCTGCTGGAGCAGCGGCAGCCACTGTTGGTGTCGTGGCAGCGGCCAAAGCGGCCAGGAAGCAGTCAGATGACGCATCCGGTGGGGACGACGTCGTCGAGATCGACTACACAGAGCCTCCCGCGGCACATGTCACCGAAACATTGAGCACGTCCACCGATGAGCCCGGTCGCGTTCAATTCTCCCCCGAGCCGCGGTTGGACTCTCCCTATGACCAGGGTCGCCCGCTGTAGCTGTTCCGCGCCTCCCTTCCTGATGGCCCCTGTCTTAGAACGGTTCTACCGCCCGCCTGAGACGCGCCCGACCCGACCTGACAGTCGCGAGTTTGCGTTTAGCGTGGTGCGCTACGAGAGGGCATGGTCGTGGGCAAGATGTCCGGCGACAAGCTGGAGAAGGTGCTCAATGAACACGCGAGCTCGAGCGACACAGAACCTGACACTCGGTGCTATCTGACTGGGGTTCGCGCGCTGCCGTCGAGCAGTCCCCGCCGATCGCGCACACGGATCCGGCGCGGATGACGCGGGCTCGGAGTCTGCGCCAGCGTAGGCCTTCGGCTGTCATGGTCTAGCCCGTCTGCGTGCGCTGCGGCAGCCGCGGACCGGGGGACGCGGACTGGGGACGGGGTGTAGGAGGTCAATCAGCCGGTCAGCGCACCAGTGCGACGAGGACCGGAATTGCGGCGTCCCGGAAGACCGGCGTCACCTGGCCGTCCTGCAGGACGAGGCCGAGAAGCTCACTCGCCTGGTTGCCCTGAGGGAAGACCGGCAGCTGCACGATATCGCGCAGCGACGTGAGCACATGCTGTCCGGCCGGGCCAATGGCGTGAGGATCCCGCTCGACGTCAGCGAGAAGCTCTTGCAACGCGCCGTAGGACGCTGGGTCAGCCAGCTCCTGCAACTTGGCCATCGCTGCTGTCTCAAAAGCCTCGCTCAACTCGCCGTTCTCCGTGCCACTTGTCACGCTTTCCAACAGAGTGGCCGCACTGGCGGCGGTCTGGTCCGCGGGCACCTGATGGTCGAGAGCGACCAAGGGGTCGAGCAGCGCCGGTCCACCTGGCCCTAGCGCGAGTGGGTCCGTGCCCACCAACTGGACGAGATCGATCAGCCGCTCGGGCCGGGCCACGTTGTCGAGCACCTCCTGGACCTGCTGCCCGACGTCGGCATCGAACTCTCCGGCTGCGACAGCCGCGCCGACGGAGGCGTTGGCCACGACCGCGGCCGAGCGCCGCGGACCCCCTTCGAGCAACTGCACCTGTTGCAGGCTTGCGAGCACCTGGTCGCCCTGCGGTCCTACTCCGTCGGGGTCCTGCGTCGCGAGGGCGGTGAGTGCGGTGATCGTCGCCAGGAGCTGCTCGCTCGGCGTCTTCGCAGTGGCCGACAGCGGGAGCAGTCCGGACGGTTCATTCGACTCTTCCGACGACTCTGTGGGGCTCGCAGCCTCGCGACCGGCGGGCGCTTCCCCGTCGGCGGCGCGAATGAGCACGGCGGACAGGCCAATGACGAGGGCAGCCGACAGGCCGGCCCACGCAAGCCGCTTTGCCCGGCCGCGGTGCCGAGACATCCGCGGGCGGCGACGCAGGACCGATCCGATTGCTACGACGGGTCGGGCGGGAGCGAGGCGCGACTCTCGGACCGGCGACGTGCGCGGAGAGGCATCCTGGGCGGCAGCGTCACGGCTGACGCCGTCGGGCGGCTGGGGAGATGCGGGCGGAACAGCGTGTGCGACATCGGTGGTCGGCGGCCGGTCGACGAGGACGACCCGCTGAATCTGCCAGGGCTGCACTACTTGGGCGTCTTGCGTCGGATCGAATGGGTGGATCAACAGTTGCCGCTGGCTGTGTTGTTGCGCCTCTATGACGTCCTTCTTGAGGCGCTCGAAGTACGACTC
>JACCUM010000359.1 GCA_013811805.1 Geodermatophilaceae bacterium
CTATGGGAATGTCGTCGACGGGTGGCCAGGGGCCATGTCGGCCGTCGGGACTGCGTTGACCGCAGTTGTTGGCTTTGGGACGCTGAGCAGGTGTCCAACTTTTACGCAACATCCGAGCTGGCTCGTCACTATGACGTCCACTGCTCAGGGCGTCGCGATCTCGGCTTCTACGTCGAACTCGCCGCGAGGTTGGATGCGGGAGTCGTTGCAGACATCGGCGCCGGGACCGGGATGTTATGCAGTCTGTTGGCCAGCCGCGGCCATCATGTGATCGGCCTCGAGCCACAAGCAACCATGCTAGAGATCGCTCGTAGGCAGCCGTACGCCGACCGTGTCACATGGCTGCACGGCACGGCCGCGGCTCTTCCGGATTCTCAAGCGCACCTTGTCGTCATGACTGGCCACGTCGCGCAGTACTTCCTCGACGATGCTTCGTGGCTGGATGTCCTTCGTCATGCCAGGCGCGCACTGCAGCCGAATGGCCATGTCGCTTTCGAAGTCCGCAACAAGGAGGTCGAGGCGTGGCGGGACTGGCAATTCACCGAGCCGCGTCGGGTGGACGGTGGCAGTCTGAGGCAGGACGTATTGGTCGACGGTGATCTCGTCACCCACGTAGGCCGTTGGAGCGTCGACGGACGCGAGTTCGTGACGTCAGAGACGCTGCGATTTCCGTCCTGGGAGGACGTTGAACGGGGCCTCGCGGGAGTCGGCCTGCAACAGGTCGAAACATGGGGCGACTGGGACGGATCCCCGGTGAGCAGCACGGCACCCGAATGGATCGTGCTGGCAGCCCGCGACTGTCAGCCCAGCCATCCTCGGCGGTCGTGCCCGCGCTGATAAAAGCACCGAGGGGGCCGAAGTAGCTGCCGCGCATGGCGCCGCGGAGCCGGCGCACGGTCCGCGGCGTACCGCGGAAATGTCGATGATCAGGCTGACCAAGGTGCCCACCGACAGGACGTGCAGCAGGCTGATCTGTCCGTGCCGTAGCTCGCGGATCGCCAAAGAGCTGGTGGCAACGCACCTGCGTGGTGGTAACCCAAATCCAGCCGGTGATCCGATTGCCCCGACCGCCCTTGACCCGCTGCTGCAGCTGGTAGCTGCCAAACAGCCGGCCTACCGATGCGGCAGTGTTGCGGGCGGCGATCAGCGCGCTCCACCCGTATCGGATATCCCGCTGATTATCCCCTGTACGCCACGCGGCCGATGGCCACGTGGACAGAATGGTGCGACGCCAATGCGTCATGACCGACCCCGACGCATCGCCGGACTCGATGAGGCCTCGAGCAGATCGACTACCACCAGAGGCTGTGCGAGCAGGGATAAGACCCTCGATGCGACCGCGCAAGCTGTGCTGACAGTGATCGTCGCCGCAAGCCCATCCGCTTGCGGGTCTGATCAACGCTCGCAGGGTGGGCATGTTGGTCGAGAACCGTCGCCGCAAGCCGTTCCTCTTGCGACGATCGCTGGCGGACCTCGGCCTCGCCCCCAACGGCCGTCCGTCAGCGCTGTATTCCGGGACAGGGTTGCTGTCGCCGGGGGGTCGCCGCCGGTGGAGTGCAGGAGGCAACTGCTATGTCGGCAGGGACAGGGAGCCGCTGACCGCGGTACGGTTTCGCATATGAAGCGGCTTTTCCTGGGTGCGACGTCCATCTATCTGCTCTTTGCTGTGATCGGACGCTTCGTTGAGGGCATGGGTGCCGTCAGGTGCGAATGCCGACCGGACTGCTGGTGCAAAAGGCCATTCCTGAGCACCTTCCGCTGGGTGTTCCCGGCCGGCCACAGCTTTGGCGCCGACCGCTCGTAGCTACGCCGCCGCTCGTCTTGCGCCGAAACGTCCACGTAGCAGGATCGGGTTACGGACGCCTCGACACCCGTATCAGTCGGTGTTGGAGTCGTTCCGCCGTGGCTGCAGGATTCGGGCGAGCTCGTCGAGGAGTTCGAGCGCGCGGTCGGCCTGGTCCGATTCGGCCACGGCGGTGGCGATGGTGTCGTCGATCGTGCGGCGGGCACGCTTGACGATCGCGTGCGTTGTGGCCCTTGTTGTGCGGAGGCGGGTGCGCCGGCCGTCGCTGGGGTCGGCCGCTGCTTGGACCAGGCCGTGATCCCGTAGTCGGGCCACGGACGCGGAGACGTGGCTCTGCGTGAAGCCGGTGCGGTCTCGGATCTCGCTGACCGTGCTGTCCGGGTGGCGCAGCAGGTCCTCGAGCACCGCTTCCTGGCCCGGGACCAGGACCAGGTCGCCGGCCTGGCCACTGGCCGCGCGAGAAAGCGCGAGCAGGCGTCTGCCGAGGCGGTGCAGTTCACCGGCGTCCATCTCCGCAGGTTACATCGCTGGCGATATACAGTAGGTGGATCGACAGCGATGTATCAGTGAGGGTGAGGGTGTCGAGGTGGACGAGCCAGAGCTGCTCGGGGTCGGCAAGACCGCCCTGGGTGTGGCGCAGATCCGAGCGCACGAGAGCCAACGCCCGGACCAGCTCTTCGATGACCCGTACGCCGCGGCGTTCGTCGCCGCAGCACCGACGGCCTTCCCCGACACGTTCCCCGGACGGGCCGAGGCGGCTGCCGATCCGCTGGCCGGGGTGGGCGCTGCATTCGCCGTCAGCGCCGTGCTGCGCACCCGCTTCTTCGACGACTACCTCCGGCAGGCCAGCGCCGCGGGATGCGGTCAGGTGGTGCTGCTGGCCGCTGGTCTGGACACCCGCGCCTACCGGCTGCCCTGGCCGGCTGACACCCGCCTGTTCGAACTCGACCTTCCCGCTGTACTCGACTTCAAGGAACGCGTCCTACACCACGCCGCCGCCGTTGCCGGGTGTGAGCGCATCGTCCTGCCGGTGGACCTGCGCGACGACTGGTCTGCGGCCGCGCGCACCGCCGGTTTGGACCCGTCCCAGCCGACCGCGTGGCTCTGCGAAGGCCTGCTGATCTACCTGTCGGCCGACGAGGCCGACCACCTGCTGACCACCGTCAGCGACCTGTCCGCTTCCCGCAGCCAGCTCGCCTTTGAGCACAGCTCCACCCTCCACCCCGCGGTGATGGCCCACGCGCGCTCGATGCCGGCGATGAAGCCATACACCTGCTTGTGGAAAGGCGGCCTCGGGCACGACGCCCCCGACTGGCTTATCCGGCATGGCTGGTCGGTGAGCATCCACGACTGCGCCGCTTTCGCCGCCGCCCACGACCGCGCTGCCCCAGGTGCCGCAGCCGGCGCCTTCCTCACCGCAACCCGACACAACTGTCCGTAGGACGATCCGTCACCGGAACGGCATCCCCAATCGGTGTCGAGCGATGTACCGGCCGAGGCCAGGCGAGCGGGTCGACGATCGCGCCGTGGGAGGTTCCTGGATCGGGGCGGGTTCGGCGGCGGAGTGTGGGGAGGCGCGACGCGTTGGTCGGTTCTGGGGGCTCTGGCAGAGCGCGCCCCCGGCACTGTACGTTTTCAACGCGTTGCCGTACGCGCCCTGTCCGCGGGGAAGGGAGTATCCCAGCGGTGCATGGGTTTGATTCACTCCTGCCGGACCTCAGCCCGTCGACGCGGACCCGGGCTCATGGAGGTTCGACATGCCTGATCTTCCCGACCGCCCATCACTGGAGTTTCTGCGCAAGCGGGCCAAGCGTCGCCGTCGCGAGGGCGGCATCGGTTTGGCGCTCGCCCAGCGCGAGATCGCCGCAGAGTTCGGGTTTGCCAGTTGGCCTCGGCTTGTCCGCCACGTCCACGCCACCGCCCTACACGGAGTCGAGCGGGCTCTGGCCCTGGCCGATCCCGATTCGCTGCAAGTGATCCTGGATGCCGAACCGGGAGCCGCGACCCAGCCCGTGAGCGGTGTAAGGCCGCTGATCCTGCTGCTGCGCGATACCAGCGGCGCACCAACTGACGTACGCCGATGCGCTGAGCTCCTGATTGACGCGGGCGCCTCACCGAGTTGCACGACGCCGTCGGCCGACGGCGAGTGGGAGCTGACCGCGTCGTACTACGCGGTCCAGCGCAGCGACCTCGCGCTGCTGCGGCTGCTGGTCGAGCGAGGCGCGGAGCCGGACGACGACGCGTTCTATCACGCCTGTGAGCGTGGCGGCGCCGACTTTATGGAGGTGCTCTACCAGCCGGGCTTCGAGAGCATGGTCAACCACAAGCTGGACTTCGAGGACGAGGCGGGGCTTCGCTGGCTTCTCGAGCGCGGGGTCGACGTTAACGAGCACGGCTGCCTGCACTGGGCGATCGGACGGGGTCGCGGCACCGCGATCCTGAGGCTGCTCCTCGATGCCGGCGCCGACCCGGATCTGCCCCATCCCGATGTCGGGTTGCGGCCCTTGGCAGCGGCGGCACGCTGCGGGCACCTGGCCGCGTATGAGCTGCTCGAAGGCTTGGGCGCCACCGCGGACCTCGACCCCGTCGCGGAGCGGGTGCTGGCCGTGGCCAGAGGCGAGTCGGTGCGCCTACCCGACGCCCCGCCGCCACTGCCAGGTATTCCCGGCACCGACTCGCGCTGGCTTCTAGGACAGTTGTCCCTGCTCGGTCGGACCGAGGTCGTCCGCGGCCTGCTCGACGCCGGGGTCGACGTCGACTCCCGCGGATGGAGCAACTTCACCCCGCTCGACCAGGCAGCGATGCATGGACGAGTCGAGACCGTACGGCTGCTCGTCGAGCGCGGCGCCGACCTGAGCGACTGCGCCTTCGACGACGAGGGCCCGACGCCGCTCGACTCCGTGGTGTGGGGATGGCGCAACAACCGTGCTCGCGACGGCGACTACGAGGCCACGGCGGCACTGCTGGTCGCCGCCGGCGCACCCACCCGACACTCCCCGCCCACCGGGAACCCACACATCGACGCGATGCTCAACGGCCAGCGGTCAAGACCATCCGTGGATTGACCCCATGACAGGAGGGCGGTTGTGAAGACGACCGCGCTCACGCGAGGGCGATCGCGTTTCGCAGAGCCATGGGTTACCGGCCGCGCGGCTGGAGTCTGTCGTGTGGTTTCGTGCTGGGGGATGTGCCACTCATGGGGTGGGTCTGCCAGCCTCGGGTGGTTCGGGTGATTTCGCGGAACCCGGCGTGTTCGAGGAACGCCGTGTACGTCTTTTGTTCGGGTTGCGCGTAGGTCAGGAGCCGGTCGACGTGCCCGAGTCGTAGCCAGTCGGCCGCCACGCCGAGCAGCCAGCTGGCGACCCCTTGCCGTCGGTGGGATTCGCTGATGTGCAGGTTGCCGATGTCGGCCCAGCGCTCGGGTCGGGCGATGCGGCCCGCGTCACCGATGCTGGTGTCCACCTCCAGGTAGCCGAGCGTGTGGCTGTCCAGCACCGCGGAGAATCGGGTTCCGTTGACGCCGAGTGTTCGTAGGACCTCGGGGCCGGCGACGGGTGCGACGGGCCGTTCCAGCGCGCTGACGTCGGCCAGGAACACGATCTCGGTCCGGTCCCCGGGCGTGAAGCCGGCACGTTTGAGGATGGCGTGCACGTGCGGCCACTGCTCGGGTAACCCGTAGACCCCGGCGGCGGGAAGGTCACCATCGGCGTAGAGCCGGTTCACACCCCAATCGGTGAGCACGGCGATCGCCGCGGTCGCGAGGGCGTCACCGGCGGCGATCGAGTCGGGCCAGAACGGCGCCTCGGGCCAGCACAGCAGCCAGCGGATCTCACCGGCGCCCCGGTAGGACGCTGCGACTTCGTCGCCGCTGCTGTAGCGCAGCAGGTGCGCCGCAGCCGCCACCCGACCGCGCTGCTCGGCCACCAACGTCGCCCGCTCGCTGACCCACGGGTCGACCACGAACTCACCGGGATCGCGTTCCAGCTGGCTGAGCACCGAGTTGACCGACACCAGCGCACCGGGCACCACCGCCTGCGCGTGCGCGTTCACCAGGGCGGTCAGTTGATCACGGTCACCGCGCCGAAACGCACGCACCTGAAA
>JACCUM010000374.1 GCA_013811805.1 Geodermatophilaceae bacterium
CGGCTCGCTCGGCGCCGGATGGGGACGAGCAGGTCGATCTCGGCGGCCGTTGTGTGCTACCCGGTTTCGTCGACAGTCATGCCCATCTGGTCTTCGCCGGGGACAGATCCGCGGAGTTCACCGCCCGGATGACCGGGACGCCCTACACCGCCGGCGGGATTCTGGCGACCGTGGCCGCGACCCGGGCGGCCGGGGATGAGGCACTCACCGCCCGGGTGGCCGCGCTGACCGCGGAGCTACGGGCATCCGGCAGCACAACGTACGAGATCAAGTCCGGGTACGGGTTGACCGTCCATGACGAGGCGCGATCCCTGCAGATCGCCGGCCACTTCACCCAGGAGACGACCTATCTGGGGGCTCACGTCGTCGCGCCGGAGTACGGGAACGATCCGGCCGGCTATGTCGACCTGGTCTGCGGCGACATGCTGGCCGCGTGTGCGCCGCATGCCCGTTGGATCGACGTGTTCTGCGAAGAAGGGGCCTTCGATGGCGATGCTGCCCGCGCCATTCTGCTGGCGGGAGCGCGCGCCGGCCTGGGTGGTCGCGTGCACGCCAACCAACTCGGGCCCGGACCGGGGGTCCTAATCGCCTGCGAATTGGGCGCAGCCAGTGCCGATCACTGCACCCATCTGTCCACAGCGGACATCGATGCACTGGCCGCTTCGGAGACCGTCGCCACCCTGCTGCCGGGCGCAGAGTTCAGCACCCGCGCCGACTATCCCGACGCCCGGCGGCTGCTCGATGCCGGGGTGAGCGTCGCCCTTGCCACCGATTGCAATCCTGGGTCGTCGTACACCACGAGCCTGCCGTTCTGCATCGCGCTGGCAGTACGCGAGATGGCGATGACCCCGGTCGAGGCCATCCGTGCGGCCACCGTTGGCGGCGCAGCAGCTTTGCGGCGCACCGACATCGGCGGCATCGCGCCAGGGATGCGGGCTGATCTGATCGCCCTCGACGCGCCGACTCCGGTGCACCTGGCCTACCGACCCGGCGTCGGTCTGATCTCGGCGGTCTGGAAGGACGGGCTGCGGGTCCGTTGACTTTCACCAGTTGACTACGTGGGGTAACGAACCAGTAACGTCATGATCATGATCTCGCCGCACCATCATTGCGCTCGGGCTCAGCCTGATCGCGGCCTTCGGCACCACGTTCCTGGTGCCGGTCAGTTCCTCCTCCCCCACGTCGACGGCGGAGGCCGCCCTGCGCAAGAGCGTCACGAGCGACTACACCCTGTTGCGGCGCGGCCCCCGGTCGTACGTGATCGGCACCGCCTACCGTGGCTGGACGGTCGATGTGCAAGGCAGCGCGGACTCCGGCTATCGCTGGGGCGGGGTGTTCGGAGATCTCAACGGTTGCTTGTGGATCTACGAGGGCGCGGTTGCCGGCTCCGGTCCAGCCACCCAGTCCTGTTCTAGCACTCCGCAGATCTGGCCGACCGGGCTGTTCACCAACGGCCAGATCGGTGGCGGCTCCGATGACGGCGCGTCCGTGGCGACCGTCGCCGGTGCCGGATGTGCCACCTACGACGGAGTGCATCTGCTCGCTGGGGAAACGTGCGCCCATGGCAGGACGTGACCCGGGCCACGGCCCCGATTCCGACGTCGGTGACGTTCGGCGCAACGGTGCGCTGGCGCTACGTGAGCCGAGACGGGGCATTCGTGATGGTCCGCGACCCGGCAGCAGGCAGCACCGATGGCGTGGGCATCCAGTCTTGGTACTTCCTGCCGCGTGACTGCCTGCCGGCCACCTTGCCCTGACCCGGTGCGGCTGGTCTGCCAGAGCCCTCCCCGCGCCGTGATCTTGACCTTTTGGTGGCGACACGCCGGCAGATCTCTCTGAAAACCGCAAAAAGGTCAAGATCACCGAAGTAGGGCGGGCTGGCTCGGCACCGTTGACCTGGCCTCCCTGGCGGTGCCAGGGTCGGCGCCATGACCGGATACGAGGAGTTTCTGGGCGCCCGCGACTTCCTGCTCGACCATCGCGAGGAGTACGCCGCAGCGGTGGAGGGGTTCGGCTGGCCTCAACCGGATGAGTTCAATTGGGCGCTGAACCATTTCGACACGATCGAGCGCGACGCCCGCGCACTGTGGCTGGTCCACGAGGACGGCAGCGAGGAACGGTTCACCTTCGGTGAGCTGACCGCGCTGTCCAACCGGATGGCCAACCTGCTGCACGGCCTCGGCGTAGAGCGGGGCGACCGACTGCTGCTCATGCTGGGCAACATCACTCCGTTGTGGGTCACCATGCTGGCGGCCACCAAGATCGGCGCCGTGCTCATCCCCAGCAGCACTCTGCTCGGACCGGAGGAACTCACCGACCGGCTCGACCGCGGCGCAGTACGAGTCGTGGTGACCTCGAGTGGACTCACGACCAGCCTGACCGACCTCCCACCGGTCGACATCCGGATCGCCGTCGGACCGCCGGTCGAGGGCTGGACGTCCTATGACGATGCGATCGCCGGGCAGGCCGCGGACTTCACGCCGGACCGCCCGACGCCGGCCAGTGACCCGCTGTTCCTGTACTTCACGTCTGGAACGACGAGCAAGCCCAAGTTGGTCGAGCATTCCCACGCCAGCTACCCGATCGGGCATCTGTCGACGATGTTCTGGATGGGCGTACAACCGGGCGATGTGCACCTGAATGTCAGCTCGCCCGGTTGGGGCAAGCATGCCTGGAGCAACTTCTTCGGCCCGTGGAACGCCGGCGCCACCGTGTTCATGGTCAACCAGGCCCGCTTCGATGCTGCTGGTCTGCTGGACGCGATCGCGCGCGCTGGAGTGACCACATTTTGCGCGCCGCCAACGGTGTGGCGGATGCTGGTGCAGCAGGACCTCGGCTCGTACGACGTGGCGCTGCGCGAGGTGATCGGTGCCGGCGAACCGCTCAACGCTGAGATCATCGATCAGGTTCGGGCGGCCTGGGGACTGACGATCCGCGACGGTTTCGGGCAGACCGAGACCACCGCCGTCGTCGGCAACTCCCCCGGCCAACCGGTCAAGGACGGGTCGATGGGCCGACCGCTCCCCGGGTACGACGTGGTGCTGCTCGATCCGGACGGCAACCCGGCGCAGGAGGGCGAGATCTGCCTGACCCTCGAGCCGCGCCCGCTCGGCCTCATGAGCGGCTACCGCGACTCCGCCGAGCGCACGGCGCAAGCCATGGCCGGTGGCTACTACCGCACTGGCGACGTGGCATCCCGCGACGAGGACGGCTACATCACGTATGTGGGTCGCGCCGACGATGTCTTCAAGGCCTCCGACTACCGGATCAGCCCGTTCGAGCTGGAGAGCGTGCTCATCGAACACGCCGCCGTCGCGGAGGCCGCCGTCGTGCCGTCGCCTGATGCACTACGTCTGGCCGTACCCAAGGCCTTCGTCGTCCTGGTCGCCGGTCGTCAGCCCGATGCCGAGACCGCCCGGGACATCCTGGACTACTGCCGGGGACGGCTGGCGCCGTTCAAGCGGATCCGGCGGATCGAGTTCGCTGAGCTGCCCAAGACGATCAGTGGCAAGATCCGCCGGGTGGAGTTACGGGGCACCGAAGGAAGCCGAGATCTCAGTGAAGGACGCCGTACGGGCGAGTTCTGGGAGGAGGATCTGAGCCCGGACCCGAACTCGTGATCGACTCCGCCGAGACCGCCCGACCTCCGTACGACGACGCTGCCGCCTGGCATGCGCTGGCCGCGCTGCGTGGTCCGTACCTGCCGTGGTCACCGGGCGCCATGCGTCCGGCCGGACTGGTGACCCTGCTCAACGACGTGTGGTTCGGTGGCCCGGCGCTGATCGTCGAACTCGGCAGCGGCGTGAGCACCATCGTGCTGGCCCGACTCCTTGCTGAGCTGGGGACCGGCCACCTACTGGCGGTCGAGCATGATGAGGCCTGGTCGGCCCGGGTGCAGCGGCAACTCGACCGGGAGGGTCTGGCGGAACTGGTGACCGTCCTCTACGCCCCACTACGTCCGAACCGGCGCTCCTGGGACGGTTGCCAGTGGTACGACGAAGACGCGCTGATGGCGGCCCTCGACGCTGCTGCGCTCGACGCGGTGCCGATCGATGTCCTGCTCGTGGACGGGCCACCAGCCTGGCAGCCGGGTGCAGAACATTCCCGCTACCCAGCGTTGGGCATGCTGGCCAACCGGCTGGCACCGGGGGCAAGGATCGTGCTCGACGATGTCGAGCGCGCCGGTGAGCAGGCGGTGCTCCTGCGCTGGCAGCAGGAGCACGGGCTGGACTTCGAGGTCCGCCCTGCCGCTGGGCTGGCGTTGGCCAGCTGGCCGGGAGCCTGAGCGTGGACGTGGTCCGGGTCATCGGGGTCCTGGAAGAAGGTGGCGCGCAGCTCTCGGCACTGCGGCTCTCATCCGGGCTGCGCGCACACGGGATCGACACCGTCCGGCTGCTCGCTGGACAGGCGACCGCGGGTGGCATCGCCATGGCGCGTCGATACGGC
>JACCUM010000395.1 GCA_013811805.1 Geodermatophilaceae bacterium
CT
This sequence comes from Geodermatophilaceae bacterium, assembly GCA_013811805.1. GTDB lineage: Bacteria > Actinomycetota > Actinomycetes > Mycobacteriales > Geodermatophilaceae > JACCQS01. The sequence continues at coordinate 3 of JACCUM010000395.1, forward strand.
CCGGGCCGGCGACGCCCGGGACCAGGTCCAGGCCGGCGACCCGGGCGGCGAACGCGCTGCGCGGGCGGGTGAGCACGTCACGCGTCGACCCCTGCTCCACGATCGACCCACGTCGAGCACCACGACCCGGTCGGCGAGCACGAGCGCGTCCAACGCGTCGTGCGTCACCACCATCGGCTGCCGCGACCGCAACGCGCCGGCCGCACCTGGCGGCAGGCGTGGGCCAGCATCGATGTCCGCTGCGACGCGGTGTCCTCCAGGGTGCTCACCCTGAACCTGGAACTGGCCGGGACGGCACCGGCTGCAAGCCTGTGTGCAGTGGCCACCGGCGAGCCGGTCTGGCTGACATGGCGATCCCTGGTCGGCGAGTGGACCCCCGCTACCATGCCAACGGTCCACGTCTGCGAGAACCCTACGGTCGTGGAAGCCGCTGCCGACACGCTCGGAACGCGATGCCCGCCCGTCGTATGCACCGACGGAATCGCCTCCGGTGCGGCATTAGCCCGGATCTTTCACCGGGTGGCCGGTGGTGATCTTGGCCGGGTTCAGTCCGGCGTTGTGGGCTGATTGTGGTGGGTGGGTGTGACAGGGCCGCCGGTGTCGCTCGGTGGGCGCCGGTTCCACGGGCCGGGTGTGGGTGATCGTCGGGACGTGGTGGCCCGGGGGGCTCTGTTGCATTGGCGCGGAGGGAGCCAGGCGCCACCTTTCAGCGGGGCGGGATTCAGATGGCGAGAGCGAGTTCGGTGAACGCGGCGGCGAGCAGGTGTCGGGGATCGGTGTCGACGCCGAGCTCATAGTGGCCGCGGCGCAGGTTCTGGACGAAGGCATGACCGATGCTGATCATCCGTGCTGAGCGAAACCGCTTCAGCCCGCGCATCGGCCGTAGCCGGGACTTCAACCTCCCGTGGTCGGCTTCTATCGGGTTGTTTGCGTACTGCTCAGTGACGTGGTGCGCGGCCGGCAGGAGCTCGTCGAGCACGCGTGGGTAGGTCGGTGCCCGGTCCGTGGTCACCTCGCTGGGCCGCGGAGTGTGTCTGAGAGCCTGGGTGAAGAACGCGCTGGTGGCCGCCAGGTCGCGTTTGGGCGAGACCAGGACATCGACGACCTGCCCGAACTGGTCCACCGCCCGATACAGCTTTCGCCGCGCATCGCTGCTCGGCATGCTTCGACCAGGTCGTGGTCGGTGACCGATTTCAAGACGTATCCGCAGGCTCCTGCCTGCAGGGCTTCGAAGGCGAGGGCAGCGTGCCAACGGCTGCGCTGGATCGCGGCGCAGTCACGATGCTTCGGACAGGTGCTCGGTCAGGGTCGCCAGCAGCGGCTGTAGACCCGTAAACCGATTACGCATCGCGAGGTAGCCATCGGGACGTATCAGGCAGATCACGTCGCCGTCCGCCGCTCCGTAGAGGCGACGGAGTTCGTCACCCTCGACGGTGATGGCGCCTGTTGACCGAGCCGCGTTTCCATGAGCGGGCGCGAGTACCGTGACCCGCAGCCGGGTTCCGAACCGATCGGTAACGTCAGTGACGAGCCGATCGGCCGTTCCGCCCGTGTTGGATGTCAACACCAGCAATGTGTACAGCTCATGTTGCAGGAGGTCGTGGAGACGCAGGTTGGGACCGAGCCTGGCATCGGGAGCCCGGTCGCCCGCAGTCAGGCCGGCAAGCCGAGGAAAGCCGGGCGCACCCATGAGCGCCTCCCGGTAGTGGTAGCCGACGCCCGAGATCTTGCTGATCGCCTGCTGAGTGAAGCCAGGGTCACGGCTCAAGGCGATGCGCTCCTCCACGGACCTACCATGCGCCATGATGATCGAGTGCAGTGCGTGGGTGCCCTCGATGACCTGCTGGGCGATTGGTCTTCGTTCCTGTTCATAGGTGTCGAGCAGCGACTCGCCTGCCTCACCGGCCGAGACCAACGCAAGCTTCCAGCCAAGGTTGAACGCATCCTGGATACACGCATTCATTCCTTGGCCGCCCGCCGGTGAATGGCAATGAGCCGCATCCCCCACCATGAACACCTTGCTCTGCCGGTAGCGCGGTGTTACCCGCTTCCAGATGCGGAAGACGGTCGCCCACTCGGGCTCGCCCAAACTCACGGATCCGTGGAAGTGTTCGTCGAGCACGTATTGGAAGGCCGAACGAGCGGTCTGCGTTGCTGGGGTGCCCTCCATGTCGCTGATCAGCACGCGGTGGTTCGTGCCGGGCAACTTGGTGACGAGAAGTAGCCGCTCTTTCGAAATGAAGTAGTGGATGCGGTCATCTTCCAGCGCGAAACCCTGCAACGGGACGTCCATCATTCGCATCTGCATGCCGGTGTATTCATCTCCCTCGTAGGGGATGTCCAGCTGCGCGCGAACCGTGCTCTGCACGCCGTCGCAGCCGACGAGCCACTTCGGGCGTACGATTTCCTCGCGACCGGACGGCTGGTGGACGAGCAGTGCGCTGAGCTGTCCGTCCGGTCCTTGACAAAGGGACTTCAGCTCCGTGCCCCACTCCACGGACGTTCCGAGCGTGCTGAGCTGATCGCGTAACACCTGCTCGGTGACGTTCTGATTGATGATCAGGGTGAACGGATAGCGGCTGTGCAGTTTCGAGAAGTCCAGGCGCGCGGGCTCCGAAGCGCCCTTGAAGTGATAGTCCATCGAGACGGAACGCAAGCCGTGTTCGAGGAAGCGGCCGGCGATCCCGGCCATCTCGAACAGCTCAAGCGTGCGGGCGTGCAACGTGAAAGAGCGTGAGGTTGCCACCGGTGCTGCTAGCCGATCGACGACGCGGCAACTCACCCCGCGCCTACCCAGCTCGATCCCCAGGGTTGAGCCCGTCGGACCGGCACCGACGATGAGCACCGGAACCTCTGGGTCTCGGGTGTTCTGCACTGCGATTCCTCCTGAGCTCGCCGACATGCAGCCCGGGCATGACCTTGCCCTGCGCCGCGCAACCACAGGTATCGTCTGTCGCTGGGATCCGGTTGGCAATCACCGAAAGCCGCTCCGGGCCGTTGCTTTGATCGAGAGTGACGCCTCTCCAGTCGGTGTCGCCCTGCGGTGAGCGGATGCCTGTAGAAGGTGTCGGGCGAGACTCGAGGTGATCGAGGGGCACTGTGGCCGGGGGCGACATCGGCGGCGACCATGCTCGCGTTGTTAATTAGGAGGGGTGGAGCCCGTCGCGTCGGCAGACTTCGAGTCTTCACCCGAGTTCGGGCGTCTGCTGATCACGGGGCGAGACGGCTTGTGAGATGTCGTGCCCAGAGCACTTGGCCTAACCTGTACCGCTCTAAAATAGGACGTGGACCGATGACCAGCGGTAATGCCGCCCAGGTTCAGGCAGCACGCCTGTACTCGTTGATCACGCCGCCCAGCACGCGGTGACGCCGGATCGGTGCCTCCAGAGCAATTGTGCACGGCTGGTCCTCGTCGTTGGGTGCCCGCTGCGCCCGCGACTGGTGCGGCCGGTGACCGTTGTAGTGACCGGAGTATTCAGCCAGGACAGTGTCCGCATGACGCTCGTTATAGATCAGGAGCCGGTCGGTGCACTCGCAGCGAGCGGTGCGCACGAACCGTTCGGCATAGCAGTTCGCCCTCGGCGTGCGCGGTGTCGACGGCGGCTGAAAACTGACCCCTGGCGACGGTTGAATTTTGACCCCTCCACATGATCAGGAGGGTGATGAGGGTGGAGGACTGGGCTGAGATTCGTCGGTTGCATTGGTCGGAGGGCATGCCGATCAAGGTGATCGCGCGGGTGGTGGGGTGTTCGAAGAACACGGTGAAGAGCGCGTTGGCCTGCGGCGAGCCGCCGAAGTACACGCGTTCGCCGGTGGGGTCGGTGGTGGATGAGGTTGAGCCGCAGGTCCGGGAGCTGTTGGCGGCGTGGCCGACGATGCCGGCGACGGTGATCGCGCAGCGGATCGGTTGGGCTCGCGGGTTGACTGTGCTCAAGGACCGGATCCCGGAATTGCGGCCGGTGTATCTGCCGCCGGATCCGGTCTCGCGGACGCAGTATGTGGCCGGGGAGATCGCTCAACATGATTTCTGGTTCCCCGACATCGAGTTGCCGGTGGGTTGCGGGCAGGTCCGTACTGCCACCCAGCTGCCGGTGTTGACAATGATCACCGGGTATGCGCGGTGGTTGTCCGCGGTGTTGATCCCGACCCGGACTGCCGAGGACCCCTCTGTGTCAACCTGCGGTGAGGCAGCTGTAGCGCTGAATCACTGAGCCTGTGAGGGCGGGAACGGAGATCGATGTGGCGATGGCCATCATGGCGACTGATGATGCGCACGGGCATGCTGGCCGGGTGAGCGATCCTGGTCCTGAGGTGCCGGAGCGGGCGACGCGGCGGCGGTATCCGGTGA
>JACCUM010000407.1 GCA_013811805.1 Geodermatophilaceae bacterium
CGAGTTCGTCGAGTTGCTCCGTGCTGAGCAGAGTGCATACCCGGTCGACGAACGGGCGGACATCGAGCGGGTTCTGCACCTGCGGCGGCGAACCCAACGTGATGCTGGGGTTGGTGAAGGTCACGCGTCCTATGGCCGCACGTGAACTGTCCGGTTCGTCATTGGTGCACCCGGTGGCTGCCGCCATGACGATGAATACCAGCAGAGCTACGTTCCGGCGGATCCCGCGCATGCCCCCCCTACGGTCAGCTCTTCAGACTCAGCCGGCCGCCAGCAGCGCTGTGGCCGCATCCAGCGATCTCGGTTGAGCACCTGCGCCGTCGCGACCGGGCCAAAGGCACCGCATAGCTCAATGAGCTGAGCGCCATCCTCGACCAGCTCGACGGCCGCCTTCACCACCGCGGCCCGATCTGGGACGGCGACGATCGTCGTCGTGAGGCCACCGTGCTCGATCACTGCCCGATTGCTCCTCGGATCCTCTGTACCGAGCCCTAGAAAGGATCGAACCCCACTTATGGAACGTCATGTCGTCAAAGCCCTTCGTGTGCGATCCCGTGACCACATCGGATGCTCAGCTGGTCCATAGCTGCCGGGCAGGACCACCGACGTGACGGGCAGCTAATCAGCGAATTCGCATTCTGACGGCTGCACCGCCTCAAGAACCGCCCGCCGGGAGCTGCCAGGTGGGAGTCCGATCAGCGTGTGCGGTATGGAATTCATGACGGAGCAGTTTTAGTTTCTGCTCCGGTCAGGCAACCTTTTACCAGTCCCACCTCGTGTAGGGGGTGTGGAACATCAAGGTCAGGGGCTCGGTGTGACGATCGGCCGCGGCGCCGAGACCGGCGGCGTGAGTTCGACTTTTGACGCTTTTGTGGTGAGTCGCTACGCCGCCCTACTCCGGTTCGGTTACCTGCTCACCGGCAACCGGGCCAGTGCTGAGGACCTGGTGCAGACTGCGCTGTTCCGCACCTACGTCCGCGGAGAACGCCTCAACGACACCGGCGATCTCACGGCCTACGTCCGCCGGGCAATGGTGAATGCCCATGTCAGCTGGACCCGCCGGTTCTCATCCCGGGAAGAGCTCTTCGCCGAACCACCCGAAGGGCATGGGGACGAGGGCGGCGACGATCTCGACCGGCTGTACATGTGGCACCATCTCGCCACGCTGCCGGCCCGGATGCGCGCCGTGCTGGTCCTGCGCTTCTACGAGGACCTCACCGAGGCTGAAATAGCCCGGGTCCTCGGCTGCTCAGTCGGCACCGTTAAGAGCCAGACCTCTCGGGGGCTGGCCCGGCTTCGACGTGCGCTAGCCGAGTCCGAAGCACCCCTGATTGAGGTCGAGCCGGTTGCGCTGCGATCCCGTCCCCGAGAGGAGAACAATCGATGAGCATAGAGTCGCAGCTACGCGAGACGCTGTACCGGGCAGCCAACACGCTGGATCCGACAGCGCCCCCGCCGGAAGTCCGCGTGCCTGGGATGCGCGTGCTGGCTCAACGCAGAGACCGGCGACGTGCCGCCGTGCTATCGGCTGGCTTTGCCGTGCTCATAGTCGCCATTGGCATCCCGGTCGGTCTATCTCTAGTGCAGTCAACCGAAACCCGCGTCGCCGCCCCGATCCCTCAGGCGGATATCTTCGGCGTGCCGACCCGGGGTTCCCTCGCGGGCGATGCGGGCTTCGTAGAAGGGGTACGGCAGCGGTCCTGGTCCCAGTCAGCTGACGAGCCCGACCCTGGCACCGGCGCATCGTCGAATCCGGATCCGCTGATCGAGACCCGTCGCGTCGTTTTCGCCGGCGATGTCGCGGCAGGGCGGTGGGCTCTGGTCGTCGGCCTGAACGTCGTCGGCCTGAACACGGCCCAGCCGGCTGGCGAGCCCGCCGCCCCAGATCAGACCGACCGTGCGGCGCTGAGCGACCTCGCCGCGATATGGTTCGCCGGCCCGCCCGAGGCCACAGCTGAGCAGATGAACGTAGTGGGCATTCCACGTGGGATCTCCTCAAACCTGCCGATCTCGCTTTATGACGGGGCGACCGGGGCACTCGTAGTGGTGGCAGCACCGGCGGACGTCATCGAGCTCTCCCTCCGCCCGGACGTGGCCGCCGACGCGACCGTGACCAGGAACTACCACGACACGGATGCAAGCGAGGGGCTGGTCGTAACGGCAGTCGAGCCGAATCTCTACTTCGGTAAGCCCGCCGTCCAGTATCGAGTCACTCGGGCCGGTGTGATCGTCGCCGAGCAGAGCCCCGAGGGATACGGCACCACCGTCGACGCTGGGATCCCGTACTTCACGATGTACCCAGACCTCGAGCTGGACTATCTGCGCTCTCCGGTCGATCCATCGCCCGGGGACCCAACCCTGGGGCAGCGCATGGCGGCCGAGATCCTCGGCGAGTACGGACTGCGCCCGGACGAGGTCGACCTGCAGGTGCACTACGTGGGGCCGGTTCCCGGCGCCGCCGCAGCGCCGGCCACCCTTACCGTGCTCAGCGCGACGTTCCCATCCGGGGCAATCCTGACACGGGCCGCTTGGAGGCAGCAGCTCCTCGAGCCAGAGAACCCGGGTGGCGATCTCGCCATCGGAGAAGGCGTCTGTGCCGAGGAGTTGGCCGCCGCGGGAGCGCCGGCGGCCGAACGGGTCATGGCGCTGCAATGTGATGTCCTGTCGGGAGGTGCCGAGTCGGCCCGGAAGTCCACGTTGGTCGTCCTCGCACCACCAACCCTGGCGGGCGGGTTCGCGGTGGTCGACAGCAATTCTGGGGCCATCAGGTTGGCCCTCACCGATAACGGAATCGCCGTGGCCGGCTTTCCTGTCGGGGCGCGGAGCGTGCTGATCGAGGCCGCGGACGGCACCGTGCTCGACGAGGTGCCGATCAGCGCGCCATAGCTCTCAGCGGTTCGAAGAGTCGAGCCGATGCCGCACGGTCACGTCTTCAACCGCACGGTTGCGAGGCAGCCGTCACGTTTTGAAGGTTTCAGCAAGGGAGTTTTCATGGGTGCTGTTCGGGGTTGGGTGTTTCCGGCTGTTCGTATTCTGATCTGGGCGCTGATTGCGGTGAGCTTGGTGTGGCTGGCCTTCGTTCGGGCCGACCCGACGAGTGACGCCGAGACCGCGCAGCCCTCGGCTGATGTGCGGCCACCGTTGGTGACCGTGGGGCGGAGCGACCTCAGCAATACGGTGAGCCTGACCGGACAGGTGAATGCCGACCCCGCGATGGAGGTCAAAGCGACTCAAGCGGGCGAGGTCAGCAAGCTGTTCCTGAGTCCGGGCGCCGCGGTTGCGGTTGGCACGCCGATCGCGGAGGTGCGCTACGAGCGGGAGCCGACCAGTCCTCCGCCGATGCCCACGTCGTCGGATCCTGGCGCGCCGGCGTCACCGGCGACGCCCAGCTACCGGTACGTCACGACCACCTCGACCGCAGCCGGAACTCTGGCGACGGTACCGGTGCTGGTGAAGCAGGTGGTTTCGGTCGGGGATGTGCTGGCTACGGTCTCACCAGGGACGCTGAGCGTGTCGGCTCCGCTGACCCAGGCCGACCAGCTTCGGCTGCTCGCTGCGCCGACGGCCGCCACAGTCAGCGTCCCGGGCGGACCGGCCCCGTTCGGCTGCGCCAATCTGAGCATCGGCGTACCAGAGGGTGCCCCGCCGACCGTCCCGAGCCCGCCAGACCCCTACGCGCCACCGGTGGATCCGAGCTCGGCACCGACCGGGGCGATCGCTTCGTGTTCGATTCCGCCAGGGACCACGGTGGTCGCGGGCCTGGCCGCAACGATCGACATCGAAGCAGGGGCCGCCACCGACGTGCTCGTTGTCCCGGTGACCGCGGTCGAGGGATCCGTGGCCACCGGCAATGTGTGGCTGGTCACGGCCGGCGGAGGCACACCGGTCCTGACCGAGGTGACCCTCGGACTGACCGACGGCGTCATGGTCGAGGTCAAGCAGGGGTTGACCGAGGGCGCTCAGATCCTGGAGTTCGTGCCCAACGCCGAGCCGCCAGGCATCGGTGACGGCGGTTAGGCGCTGATGACTTTCATCCGCTTGGCCGGGATCGGACGGTCGGTGCGGCTTCCCGACGGGAGCCGGCTCGACATTCTCACCGACATCCACCTGGAGATCGAGCGAGGCGAACACATCGCCGTCGTCGGCCGTTCAGGGTCGGGCAAGTCGACGCTACTCAACATCATCGGCTTGCTGGACAGCCCGACGGCCGGCACGTATGAACTGGACGGCCAACCCACCGACGGCTTTTCCGCTCGCGACCGAGCCCGGCAACGCGGGGCGACGTTCGGGTTCGTCTTCCAACAGTTCAACCTGTTGCCCCGGCGCAGCGCTACCGAGAACGTGGCCGCGCCGCTGCTCTACGCCTCCGGGCGACAGGTCTGGGCTCGCCGCCCGGCGGCGCGAGCGATGCTCGATCGGGTTGGCTTGGGCCAGCGCCTGGACTATCTGCCCGAGCGGCTGTCCGGCGGAGAGCAGCAGCGGGTGGCCATCGCCCGTTCGATGGTGCGCAATCCGACGGTGCTGCTGGCCGACGAGCCGACCGGAGCCCTGGACGTCGACACCGGCAGCACCGTGATGGACATGCTGGAACGGGTCGTCGCCCAGTCCGGGACCACCCTGGTCACCATCACCCACGACCTGTCCGTAGCCGCCCGGGCCGACCGCCAGTTCCGGCTCGACCACGGCGTCCTCAGCCCACTGACCACCGCTGAGCTACCCGCGGTCACCGCACGGCGGACCGTGGCATGACCACTTTGGTGGCGATCCTGGCCGAAGCCTGGAGCGAGATCCGGGTACACAAGCTGCGGGTGATCTTGTCCCTGGTCGGCGTCTTCCTGGCCGTGTTTGGGATGACCTCGATCGCGGCCGCTGGTGACATCGGCCGCCAGTTGGTGACCGAGTCGAGCGAGCGTACCGGCGGCCGGGCGGCCACCGTGTCGGTCCAGGCCTACCCGCTCACTTCCAGCCCGGACAACGAAGTCATCTCCACGGCGTTGCGCGAG
>JACCUM010000417.1 GCA_013811805.1 Geodermatophilaceae bacterium
GTGACACTCCTGGTCACTGCTGTGTCCCTGCTGTGGCTGCGGCCGAGCATCGATCCGGCAGAACTGCGCGCAGCCGCTTGATGTCGGAGGTCTTGTCTCGACGTCCGACCGGCCAGGATGTGTCGGCGACGAGTGCCGGTGGGACCCAGGAGCTGATCGCTGCAGAGGCGATGGGTCAGCCGCGTTCTGAGCAGTGCCCGGCCGGGTGCGCCAACCACGGCATTGACCGGCTGCTGACCCTGGCCACCGTCGTCACGCTGATCCGGACCCTGCTCTGCGTCGGATTGGGGATGGCGGCGATTGCCGGGTCCAACGGGTGGCTGCTCGGATCCGCGTTAGCGGCGTACTGGATCGGCGACGTAGCAGACGGCTGGATCGCGCGACGGCGGGACGAGGAGACACTGACCGGCGCGGTCGTCGACATCTGCGCCGACCGGCTCTGCGTCGCGGTCGTGTATCTCGGCTTCGTCGCCGACTACAGCGAGTTTGCCGTCGCCCTCGGTGTGTACCTCGTCGAGTTCATGCTCGTGGACACGGTGCTCTCGCTTGCCTTCCTCCGCTGGCCGGTTGCCGGGCCGAACTATTTCGGCCGGGTGGATCGGCTCGTGTGGCTGCTCAACTGGTGGCCGCCGGCCAAGCTGGTCAATTCCGCCGTACCGGCCCTGCTGTGCGTCTGGCTCGGGTCGCCGGGCATCGCGCTCGGCGTTGCCCTCGCCCTTCTCGCCGTGAAGTCGGCCTGTCTGACCCGGGTCGTCCGAGTCCTAGGTTTTCGCGGTGAGCGCTGCGAGGCACATCCGGCGTGAGCGAGCATCGCGAGGTGCTCAGATGGGCGGTGCTCTGACGCTGCTCGCGGTGGCGTTCGTGTCAGCCCTGGTCCCGGTCGTCAACCTCGAGATCTACCTCGGGGGCATGGCCCTGCTCGGCCACTCTCTCGGTGCCTGGGAGCTCGCGGGGCTGGCCGGGATTGCCGCCGTGGGCCAGATCGTCGGTAAGACCCTCTTCTACTTCGGCGGTCGGGGGGTGCTCACCGCGACGCGATGGCACCGCGTGGCACCGACCGGTGTGCCTGACGGCTCCGGCTCCACCAGACGGACCCGGGTCGCCGCAAGAAAGACCCGGATTGCGGCCAGGCTGAGTCGCTGGGAGGAGCGAGTACGGGAGCGACCCCGCCTGGCAGTGGTGCTTGTCGGGACCAGCTCTTGCCTCGGTCTGCCGCCGTTCGCCCTGGTCAGCGTGGCTGCGGGGACGCTTCGCGTCCCGCTGCCGGTCTTCCTGCTGGCCGGGCTCGCCGGGCGGTGGGCCCGCTTCGCCGCGGTCCTGGCCCTGGTACAGGTGTCCGGCAGCTGAGTCCCGTCCAGCCCGATCGGACTTTCTCCGGATAATGTGCGGTCAGGGCGCAGTCTGATGGCACATTCTCCGGAGAAAGTCCCTATCTGTGGTTCTGGGGCCGGGGCAGGAGTTCGCGCGCCCACCGGCCGCCGTTGCTAGCCGCGAGATCCAGGGCATCAGCGCTTGCCGCGTCGAGCGCGGAGTACGCCCCGGTGCCCGCGCCCACCAGTGCGGTCGCCGTGGACACGCCGGCCCGCTTCTGGAAGAGGCTCTGTTGAACCTTCCAGCCGACGACGGCCCGACGTTGCATCACCGTCGTCTGCCGAACCAGAGACCCCGACCGTACGGCGAAGGCGTCCCCGTCGGAGCCATGGCCTAGTGAGCGGTAGCGGTCGATTCCCAGCGGGATTCCCAGGATAGTCATTACCGCGCCGACGAAAATGACTGCTTCGAAGCCGAGGCTCACCCCCGCAGCCAGGACCGCCACGCCTGGGAGGATCGCGCGTACGAGCCTGCGCCGCAAGGCTGCCGGGGGATGCCGCCGCAACGGCGTGTCAAAACGTCGTACGGCGCGCTCTGCTACGTCGACCGCCTCGCGCCGCGGGCCGAGCGGCAGTAGCTGGCTGCGGCTGTTGGCACTGCTCACGCCGGTGATCAGCGCGGTGAGCCGAGCCGCACGGACCAGGCGCATCCCCAGGCCCTCGCTGAGCGTGTAACCACGGATCCGCGGGATCTCCACCGAGACGGTGCGCCGGGTGAGCAGGCCCCGCTCGCTGACCATCAGTTCGCCCCGCCTGACCAGCACGAACCGCCAGTTGAGGAAGACCGCGCCGATCACCGCGCCGATGGCCAACAGGGCGAGCAGGGCCGCGATGGCAAGTGCGAACTGCGCAGGCGAGAAGGTGCTCGGGTCGACCTTGACCCAGGCGAACCAAGACTCCGGCAGGTCGTCGAGGAATTGGGACAGAAAGGCGAGGCCAGCCAGTGGGATGGCCAGGTAACTCCCGACGAGCGGGGCGTAGAGCAGCCAGGACAGCCGCGATCGGGAGTACTCGACCGCCTCGAGCACCTCATCAGCTGACTCCGGGCCTCCCGCACCGACAAGAACCCCGCCCTGGTGGTTTCCGTCAAAACCACCAAGGTGCTGGTCACCGGCGTCACTCGGCCGAGCCGGGTCGGCGTACCCGGCTGCTGGGCGGCCGGGAGGCTGCGCCCCCGG
>JACCUM010000450.1 GCA_013811805.1 Geodermatophilaceae bacterium
GCCTTCTACGCCGAGCAGCTGGCTGGTGAGGAGGCATTGCCCGCCAGGGAGTTCCTCGCCGTACGGGGATTCGATCGAGACGTGGCCGAGCAGTTCGACTGCGGCTTCGCACCGGGCGGCTGGGACACCCTGACCCGTGCCTTGCGCGTCAAGGGTTTCACCGAGAGCGAGCTGACCACTGCCGGATTGGCCAAGCAGTCCTCTCGCGGAACGCTGATCGACCGCTTCCACCGCCGACTCCTGTGGCCGATCCGAGACATCACCGGAGACGTGATCGGCTTCGGGGCCCGCAAGATCTTCGATGACGACGACGGTCCCAAGTATCTCAACACCCCCGACACCACGCTCTACAAGAAGAGCCACGTGCTGTACGGCATCGAGCGTGCCAAGGGCGACATCGCCCGACGGCATCAGGCGGTCGTGGTCGAGGGCTACACCGACGTGATGGCCTGTCATCTAGCCGGCATTCCCACTGCGATCGCGAGTTGCGGTACGGCCTTCGGTGTCGAGCACATCGGGGTCCTGCGCCGACTGCTGATGGACCAGGACGAGTTACGCGGTGAGGTGATCTACACCTTTGACGGTGACGCCGCGGGCCAAGCGGCGGCGTTGAAGATGTTCGGCGAGGACCAGCGCTTCGTCGCCCAGACCTTCGTGGCGATCGAGCCCGACGGTCGGGATCCGTGCGAGTTGCGTCAGGACCGCGGCGATGAGGCAGTGCGTGACCTGATCGCCCGTCGAGTTCCGTTGGTGGCTTTCGTGCTGCGCGCAACGGTGGCGAGATACGACCTGGACACTGCAGAAGGTCGGGTTGCGGCCCTGCAACGTACAGCACCCATGGTTGCCCACATCAAGGACCGGGGACTGCGCCCGGAATACGCGCGGGTGCTTGCCGGTCTGCTCGGCATGGACATGGAGTCGGTGATCGCCGAGGTACGGCGCGCCGGTAGGCCCGGCCAGGCAGCCACCAACGGTTCGCGTGGACAGTCGCTGGATGGAGCGGGGGTCGAGACGGAGGCGGCGAAGTCGACCAGGGTGGCCCGCCCCGACGACGGGCCCGCCTCGCTGATCGAACGCGAGGCGCTGAAGGCGGCGATGCAGCGGCCCGCTGTGGCAGGGCCGGTCTTCGATGCGGTGGGACCGGCGGCCTACACCCAGGAGGCATATCGCCGCCTGCGGATCGCGATAGCCGGCGCCGGCGGTGCGACCAGCGCTCCGGTGAGCGGACCCAGCTGGGCCCAAGCCGTTGGCGCCGGCTTGGACGATCCGATTCTGGTCAGTCTGGTCACCCAGCTCAGCGTCGAGCCGCTCCCGGCCGGCAGCACGAACGAGACCGACTACATCGCCGCCGTCCTCGCCCGGCTGCAGCACTTGGCGGCCGTCCGTGAGGTTGCCGCACTCAAGGGCAAGTTGCAGCGGATGAACCCGGAGGAGGCCCCAGAGGTCTACCAGCGGACATTCGGCGAATTGATCTCTCTCGAACAGCAGGCGATCCTGCTCGGCGAGCGGGGCATGGGAGTGCTGCCCTGAGCATCTGGCCACGGCGGCGGCTGGGTCTGCCCGCTCATATCCGCACCTGGCTCGAGCCGGGCGAACGGGTCCTGACCTTCGCGACCACGCCGTACGGTGATCCGGTCGTGGCGACCCCACGCGGAATCTGGATGGCCCACCGGGGGTCACTGTCAACCGGCCAGCCTGCCGAGAAGCCCGCCGGGCGGCTGCTGGCCTGGGAGTACATCGTGACGGCCAGATGGGCCGGTGATGTCCTGACGGTGACCACCGCCGAAGCGGTCACGCCGCAGATCATGAAGCGGCTGCCGCCGGTCAGCTTTCCGTTGCCTGAACCGGCTGATCTACCCCGCGTCGTCCGTCAGCGGGTCGACCGAAGCGTCGCCGCCTCGCATCGCCAGGCACTGAGTGCCGGCAGCACAGTTCTGCTCGTCGGGCGCCGGGTCAGCGGTCGGGACGGACTGCTGTGGTACGCGGTCTTCGACCGGGATTCCGATGCCGACGATCCGCAAGCTCGCCGAGAGGCAACAGAGCTGCTCGAATCTGCGGTGGCGGCACAGTCGGGGCCGCCACCAGACACCGGCTAACTCCCGCTGCGGCTCAAGTCGACTCCGGCGCATCGTCGGGCAACTGCGCGTACAGGTCGAGATGGAGATCATCGGGATCTCGGATGACGGCGTAACGCTGTCCCCAGAACGCGTCCCACGGTTCCTTGACGCCCAGACCTTCGACGGCGAGTTCGGCGTACAGGGCATCGAGCGCTGCAGGGTCGGGTAACCGCACCGCCAGCCCGAGCCGTCCACCCGGTGTAGCTGACCAGTCGGGGTCGATCTGGCGCAGCATCGCTTCGGTGTCCAGCATCAGCCGGATGCCGGATCCCAGCATCGCCTCGGCGTGCGGCGCTGCCTCGGCGTCAGGCGGAAAGTCCAGGCCGAGACGGGAGTAGAAAGCGACAGACACCGCCATGTCGGACACGGCAATTCCGATGGCATCGATCTGCGGTGAGCCCATGTCCGCTCCCGGCTGGTACTCGAGGGCTCCAGAGGGCTTTAGTGTCGCGAGCCGTTAAGTCGATTCATGGCCGAAGCAGAGGCGCGCGGATCGGAGGTTTCGCTTCCGATCCGGGACTTGACCGCCCCCACCGCGTTCTCTGCGCGGGCTTGGACCAGCCCGGCCGCCTCTTGTACAGCGGGATTGTCCCGAACCTGCCGCCAGGAGCGAGCCAGCTGCTCGTAGCGCTGCCGACCGGCCCTGGTGCCCAACACATACCCGAGGCCGAGACCGAGGGCGAACCAGAACTTCATCATCCGCCAAACTTACAGCGTATTGCGCCCGCCGGCGGCTTCCTGGGTCAAGAAAACGGGCCAGGCTCGTGCGGTAACCTTGCCGACGCTATGCCGGCGACGCGAACGCTGCCGCGCCGTCATTCCCCTGTAGCTCAATTGGCAGAGCACGCGACTGTTAATCGCGGGGTTGTTGGTTCGAGTCCAACCGGGGGAGCAAAGCCGCAGGTCAGAGCCTTGGGGGCGGGGCTGGCTGCAGACCGGGCCATGAGAAACCCCTGATTTAGCAGGGGATAGGCGGTGTGGACCGGGGCCGCCGACGGCAGCGTCGCCATCCTGGGCGCCGAGCGGGCCGCCACCTCTACAACCGGGCGCTGACCAACCTCATCGGCGAGCTAGCCACCCCGCAGCGAGCCCTCCCGCACCCGCTGGGTCGCACGACATCCGCTTCGCCTACCGGACCGTGCGATGTTGGTCCGCGGCTACCGTTCGGATGCGCAGAGGACGGTGGACCTCGTGGCGGTGGAGCTTGACGACGCCTTCGCCATCGTGCGGGGCTTTCTTGACCCGCTCTTGACCGGAGTCGCGGTGAGCACGGCGGCAGACAGGGGCTAATCACAGGGGATGCGCCCGGCTTCGATGAACGCATCCAGTGTGGACCGTTGCAGGCGGACGTACTTCCCCAGCTTCACATACGAGATGCGCCGCTCCGCTACGAGCCGGCGGACGAATCGTTCGCCGGTTCGCAGGTAGTCCCCGGCCTGTGCCACGGTCAGTAGTTCATCGACGGTGCTGCCGTCGGCGCGGTTGTCTAGCCTGCTGGGGTCATGTCATCCCCCCTCAGCCTGAAGCATGAGGTCAGCCTCCGTGCTGTCCTGCGCGATGGGGGC
>JACCUM010000454.1 GCA_013811805.1 Geodermatophilaceae bacterium
CGTCCCTTCAGCCCGCGGCCACGCCGCGGCCGAACCCCGCCCGCGTCGACCAGCACCCGCCGCCCGGTGCGCCGGCTGGTGTCGATGACAGCGACCGCCTCGGTGATGAAACCGCCGTCGGACATGACCTGTCAGAACTGCTGCAACAGATCCGGACGAATGAAGATCGAATACTCAGCCACAGACAACACCCAATCAGTAGGTGTTGCGATCACCGCGAGAACCCAAGGATCCCTTACCGGGGATCGCTCGCAGTTCCCGACGAGCCGTGTCGTTCGTCTTTCCTGCTTCGCTGTGGTGTCATCGTCCGTGCGCGATCTGGTAGTTGGGCCGGTTGCCAGCGGTCGAGTTGCGTCCTTGTCACGGGGCCGGGGTGCCGGCACACTTGGGAGCGAGCGTGAAGAGCGGAGACGAGCACCTCCAGCACCAGTCGACGGCTGCAAATGGCGGGAGAGTCGAGGGGCGCCTGCGGGAGCTGGGGATCGTGTTGCCGAGGCCGCCCAAGCCGATCGGCGCGTTCGTCTACGGTGTCGAGCATGCTGGGGTGTTGTACCTCTCGGGTACCTACGGGACCGTCCCCGACGAGCAGGATGACGACGTTCTGCCGTACGTCGGCAAGCTGGGCGCCGACCTGTCCATCGAGGACGGTTATCGATCCGCACGTCTGATGGCGCAAAACCATCTCGCTATGGCGAAGGCGGTGCTCGGTGACTTGGACCGCGTCGTCCGTGTGCTGCAATTGCTCGGCTTCGTCAACGCAGCGGCAGGGTTCCGGGACTCACCGAGGGTGCTCAATGGCGCATCCGACCTACTGATGGATGTCTTCGGAGAAGGGCACGGTTCACATGCCCGGTCTGCGCTCTATCAGCACGAGCTGGCGCGCGACGCTCCGGTGGCTGGCCAGCTCACGTTGGCGGTCAGGGGCTAGCGGTGCCGGTCTCGCGGCTGCGTGACATTCCCGGCATCGGGGTGGACCAGATCGGGGATGCGGCTGACGCCGCGCACGATCCGCGGTTGCTGCGCCTGGAGAACCTCGACACCGACCTCGCGCCACCACCGATCGCGAGGGAAGTCACCCGGGACGCCATCGACGACGACGCCGCGAACTCCTACCTGCCGTTTCAGGGCCACTGGTCGTTGCGTGAGGCCGCGGCAGCGCACGTCGGGCAGATCGCCGGCCAGCCCTACGATGCGCGCACGCAGTGTGTCAGCGTCGCCGGCGGCCTCAACGGCGTCACCAACACCCTGCTGGCCACCGTCGAACCCGGCCAAGAGGTGGTCCTGTTCGATCCCATCTACGCCGGCCTGGTCAACCGAGTACGCCTGGCCGGCGGTGTGCCACGGCACGTGCACAGCCGCCCGAGCAGCGACGGCTGGCACACCAACGCCGACGAACTCGCCGCCGCGATCGGCCCCAACACCGCGGCAGTGCTGCTCATGGGACCGGCCATGCCGACCGGAGCGCTGATCACCCGCGAGCACCTGGCCGCGATCGCAGAGCCGGTCAACCAGCACGGCGCCTGGGTCATCTACGACGCGGCGATGGAACGCATCCGCTTCGATGACCGGTCCCCGCTGCACCCCGCCCGGCACCCCGGGCTCACCGAGCACACCATCACCATCGGGTCCGCGTCGAAGGAACTGCGCATGATCGGCTGGCGGGTCTGCTGGGTCCTCGGCCCCGCTCCGATCATCGCCGACATCGGCCTGGTCGGCTTGACCAACGTCGTCTGCCAAGTCGGGATCGCCCAGCAGGCCGTCGCCGCCGCGCTCTCCGCGCCCGACGCCGCCGCCGATATCGCCGCCGCGGTCAGCACCTGGAAACAACGGCGCGACACCATCCTCGACCAGCTCAGTGACTACCCCTGCATCCGCCCTGACGGCGGCTGGTCACTGCTCATCGACACCACACCACTGGGCATGACAGCCGCCGAAACCTCGCAGCGCCTGTTGACCCGCGGGCAGGTCGCGGCCACTCCCATGAACGGATGGGGCCCCAGCGGTGACCGGTATCTGCGCCTGGTCTACGCCAACGAGCCAATCGGGCGACTGACCGACCTCAAGACCCGATTCGACGCCGCACTCACATAGTGCCGTGGCGC
>JACCUM010000464.1 GCA_013811805.1 Geodermatophilaceae bacterium
GCCGGAACGGCCATCCCACCCACCGCGGCGGCGACCGGCAGCGCGGCCCGTCGCGGCTCACGCAGATCACCGGCGACGAACTCGCGTTTGAGCTCCAACCCGGCAACGAAGAAGAAGATCGCCAACAGCCCGTCGGCCGCCCACTGAGCCAGCGTCAGGTCCAGATGCAGCGCGGACGGGCCGATCCGCAGGCTGCCCAACGCGTTGTAGGCGTCACCGAACGGGGAGTTCGCCCAGACCAACGCCACGACCGCCGCCCCGACCAGCAGCAGCCCGCCGACGGTCTCGGTCCGCAGAACGTCACCGATCCGGCTGACCTCGGGCCAGCTACCCCGATCGAACAGACGATGATTGGCGCGATCAGACGATGTCCCCATACGCGGTTTCCTTCGAGAAGCGTCGATGACAAGACCGTCGATCAGACTTCCCGGCACACCTTCGCCCAGCGTACGGATGCTGAGCCCGCCCGCATGATGGGGCCGCCGTCATGGGCGACCGGCGGGTAGCCCGATCCGCACGTTCAGACGGCGTCGGCGAACGCCCCCCGGGTCCGCGGAACATCGTGACGCCCGTGAAAGGGAGCGCGGTCAGGGCTGTGCCAGGCCGGCGCGGATGGCGTATCTGGCCAGGTCCAGCCGGTCGTGCATGCCGAGTTTCTGCAGGACGTTCGCGCGGTGGCGGTCGACGGTCTTCACGCTGATGACGAGGGTCTTGGCGATCTGTCGGGAGGAGTTCCCCTCGGCGATCAGTTTGACGACCTCCTCTTCCCGGGGGGTGAGGATGTTGTCCGGGAGGGGTTCGCCGCGTTCGTCGCGGCGCAGGTAGTCCCTGATCAGGGCGGTGACGGCACCGGGGTAAAGGAAAGGTTCGTTGCGCATCGCGGCCCGGCACGCCTCGATCAGGTCGCGGTCGGCGACCGACTTGAGCACGTAACCCGAGGCGCCTGCCTTGAGCGCTTCGAACAGGTACTGCTCGTTGTCGTACATGGACAGCATGAGGATGCGGACGTGCGGGGCACGCCGCGACATTTCCCGCGCCGCCTGCAGCCCCGTCATCCGGGGCATGGCGATGTCGAGGATGACGAGGTCGACGTCGCCGCGGGTGGCCAGCTCGACGGCCTCGGCACCGTCGCCGGCTTCGGCGACCACGGTCAGGTCGGGTTCGGCGTCCAGGATCAGGCGTAGCCCGCGCCGGACCAGGCCGTGGTCGTCGACCAGCAGGATCCTCGTCTTCGTCGGTTCCACAGCGCCCTACGCTTTCCTCTGGTCTGCGGCGACGACGAGACGTACTTGCGTGCCGCCCTGCGGTGTCTGGCCCAGGCTCAGGTGGGCGCCGATGAGCAGGGCCCGTTCGCGCATGCCGCGAATACCGGCTCCCTCGATGAACCCGTCGTGGCCTCGCCCGTCATCGGTGATGCGCAGCACGACGGTGTCCCGGTCGTGGGTGAGTGACAGTTCGACCCGGGATGCGTCGGCGTGGCGGGCGATGTTCGTCAGGCTCTCCTGCGCGATGCGGTATAACACGAGTTCGGTGTTCGGGCTCAGCGGCGGGGGCTGTTGGTCGAGCCGTTGCACGACCGGCACCTCGCTGGCCTCGGTGAAGTCGGTGGCCAACGCGCGCATCGCGCTGAGCAGACCCAGGTCCTCCAGGACACCGGGGCGCAGCCGGCGGGCCACCTGCCGGACCTCGTCGAGGCTGGCCCGGATCGCCTCCTGCGCCTCTCGCAGCTCATCCTGCAGATCGGCAGGCGCGCGATCCACGGTACGTTTCAGACCGAGCAGCACCGCGGTGAGGCTCTGACCGATCTCGTCGTGCAACTCCTGAGCGATACGGTGCCGTTCGCCTTCCTGCGCGGCCAGCGCATGCGCGCTGCTCGCGCTCCGCTCGGTCTCGAGCCGGTCGAGCATGTCGTTGAAGGTGCCGACGAGCCGCCCGAGGTCCCGGCCACCACGCACGGTCAGACGTTCCCCCGGACGCAGCAGGTCCACACGGTCCATGAGCCTGGTGAGCCCGGCCAACGGCCGGAGCGCGGACCGGGTCAGCACGGCGTTCACGGCCAGCAACAGCGCCAGGCCCACCACCAGTACGGCGATCTCCCGGACCAGGATCGGGGTCGACACCGTGGCCGGTGACAACACCAGCACCGCCGACCCCGCCACGAACACCGCACCGTTGCCCAGCAACAGCCGCCAGAACAGGGCCGCCGCCGGGGCACGCCGCCCCCACCGTGATCGCATCACACTCGGCGCGGACGCTGATCGACGGGCTGCGGCATGCCGACAGCCTCACCCCCTGGGCGCCAGCCTGTCCATGAGGGCCACACCCCATTCCGCGGCCGCCCCGCACCGCCGGGGTGCAGGGTCGAGGACGGCGAAATGGGTGCTGGACCCGATAGCCGCCCCACCCGGCACCCGGCACGCTGAACCCCAGCGGTGGCAACCGGGGACAAGAAACGGGATGGCGGCCGCAGACCACGGGTACCCGACCACATCACCGTGCTCGGCGCCCGCTTCAGACCGACCACCACGAGCCGACCCCGGTCCCCGTCGGTCACCCTCTCAGGAAGAGGCCCGACATGAACAACGACGCGCTGGTAGCGGCCCTGGGCATGGACGCTGTCGCCGCAGTGCACGGCTACCGCCAGCAGGTGATCTCCGAAGCCGACCGGCGCGGGTTGCGCTTGGTCAGCGAGGCACTCTCCGACGTGGTGCAGCTGTCCACCGAGGTCTACACCGTGGTCGACCCGATCGACATTCGTCTGGCCGTCCTGCCGTGCCGGGGGCGGGGCCGGGGCGATCTCGCCGACCCGATGTTGCGGTGGGACCCGGCGCACGGTTGGTCACTGTCCTACCGAGGCGAGCACTCGCCCCGCGACCATTACGCCGGAACCCATGCAGCACCACTGGACCTCGTGCCTACCGCCGCAGAAGTCGTGGCCTGGGCGATCAGCGTCCTGGACGGCCACACCGTCGGGCATCGCGCACCGCCCCGCCACCTGGACCTCGACGATGATCCGGGGGCGATCCGTCTGCTGCTCGGTTTCGCATCGACGACGCAACCAGAACCGGGGCAGACCTCTCGCGCAGCCGTCGAACACAATGACCGGAGACGTCATGTCACTTTCGCCACGTGAACTGAAGATCCTGGCTGAGCTCGAAAGCGAACTCGTCGAGAAAGACCCGGTACTGGTCGCTACCTTGACCAGGACCCGGGCGCCGTCGGGTCCCGTTCGATGGTTTCCGCTGACGGCACACCAGGCGGTGCTGCTGCTCCTGGCCCTTCTCGTGCTGGCCGTTCTGCATTCGCTGCCTTCCGAACTGGGCCTGGTCGGGTCTGGGCTGCTCACCGCGGGACTGATCGTGCCGTGGATGGTGATCGCCACGCGGGGGGCGCGACGACGCAGCGACGGCTTTCCCGATGACCACCAACGACCGGAGCCACAGACCGCGTCCTCCGATGACGTTCCCGGGAGCAGCGGACGCCGCGGCCGCACCGCTACGGGGCGAGCACCGGCCCGACAAGGAGATCGGCAGGGCGGCCGAACCGTATCCATGGTCTACGTCGTCGCGTTCGCGGGCTACATCACCTTCGCGATCGTCATCGCCCTGGGGGTGGCGTACCTGTGAGTCCGCCAATCCGAAATCACCCACGCCTCGGTAGCCCACCGACCGCGGATCTTGCCGCCCGGGCGATCCGCCGGCAGAGACCTTGGACGCCCGAATCACACATTTCCGAAGACAGGAGAACGTGCTCATGCTGAAAGTGGTCGTCGCGCTGCTGGTCGTGTGGCTGGTGTTGTCGGTTGTCGGTGCGGTCATCGAAGGGCTGTTCTGGCTGACAATCATCGGCGTCGTGCTGTTCCTCGCCACAGCCGGCTACGGCGCTATCCGGCAGCGAATGCAGCGCCGCCGAATCTCCTGACGTCGCCGCGGCGGCTGGCCTGCGGACCGAACTGAACAAAAAGGAAGCTATGCACATGCAGATTCAGGTCAACACCGACGCCAACGTGGAAGGCCGCGACGAGCTGACCGGTCGGGTCGAAGCCGAGATCGGTGCGGCGCTGTCGCGGTTCAGCGATCACATCACGCGGGTGGAGGTCCACCTGGGCGATGAGAGCGCCGGCAGGTCCGGCGGCGCCGACATGCGCTGCGTGCTGGAGGCCCGCCCGGCCGGACAGGCGCCGGTCGCCGTCACCCACCACGCCGCAACCCTGGACGAGGCCTGCCGCGGCGCCGCGCAGAGGCTCAAGAGCCTGCTC
>JACCUM010000468.1 GCA_013811805.1 Geodermatophilaceae bacterium
CGCTCATACCGGCCCCGCCACCCGATCACCGTCGGCCGAGACACCCCGACCGCGCGGCGATCTCGGTATTGCTCAGCCCGTCGGCGGCCAGCAGCACAATCCGCGCCGGCTGCGCGAGCCCGGCCCGCACCGTCGAGGACCGGGTCCACCCCGACAGCCGGCGACGATCACCCTCACGCAGGGCCAAAGCAGGCGCAGGACGAGCAGGCATAACCCATTATCGCCCACCACCAAGCGTCAAGATACTAACGACACGCTGCACTAGGCGCGGCGGATACGCCTCTAGTCAGCGCTCGACAACCAGCGCAGGGTGACGCTCGGTGGTCCGACTCCCCGCGAAGGGCTGCTTCCGGCCGATGCCGTCGGCGCGGCCGCGTCGATTCACCATGAGTAGACGGCCGGAGCTATCTCCGCTGAGATGCTCGGCAACGGCCGAGCGCAGTCGTCTTTCGGGTACGCCCTGCACGGCCAGCAAGATTACCATGCTCGACTCGGTGGATGCCATGACATCGATGGGATGAGGGCCATCGATAAGGGTGATCTCACTCGAGCGATCTCCAGAGTCCGGTAGTCCGATTCGGCTTCCCGGGCCAGCTTCATCGCCGAAGTAGGCGCCAGCGGCCTCTCGCTCGTCTGATGGCGTCACCACGCGTACTATTCGAACGCGCCGCAGAACGTCGGCCAAGGCGCTCGCGAGCTGGCCACGCACGGCCTCTGAGCCTGGCACTGCCATCAGCAAAATGACGCGCGGATGCTTTGCCAACAACCGGCGGCAGACCGGCACCAAGCCAGCGACGTCAGAGTCGGCTGGAATCTGCCGCGCTCGCAGCCGGGGGATCGTCACAGTTCCCAATACGGTGACCCCGGTCACCTGTTCCGCGTCCGCGGCGTCCAGCACGGGCCTTCGTGCCATGAGGAGTAGCGAGATGACCGCCAGACCGGTAAGCAGGCCGGCCGCGATGCCTACGGCCAGCGCCACTGGCGTGGAGGCAAGGGGATCCTCTGGGCCCATGGGGGGCTCTGCCAAGCTCTGCACGACAAATTTGCCGACGCCTTCTCCGGCGAGATTCAGCTGTTCTATGAACGCTCCAACAGCCACGTTCGCTACGTCAGCTGCGGCCTGCGCAGTATCGCCATGACCAATCACTCGAAGCACGATGTTGTCCTGCTCGGCGACCAAGGAAACGCGGTCCGGCACGATATTGTCGAAGTCTCCATTATCGCCGAAGCGGTCTGCGACAGCGCGCGCTACTTGACCGCCGTCAAAGGTCTCCTCGGCGTAGCGGGGCAGTGCTGCAAGGTCCATAAGAAGGGATTGAGCAACGACCAAGGCAGGGGCCTGGTACGTCTTGGGAGCCTGGGCGATGAGGACGGGGATCCCGACGCCGACGGCCAGCACGCACACGACAAATAGCAGCGCGTACTGGCGCAGCCCCCATCGGAGGGCGCTGACCGCATCACTGACGCCTACACTCATCCTACGTCCTCACTCAGTTGGTTCGCTGGCCGCAAAGCTACCAGGTGGCCCCATGCCGAGCCCTTGCACGCCCGAGTCAGCAGTCTTGTCCAAATGACCCGGGGGAGGGGGCCAATAGCGCCTGGGCGGCGAACTGGGGTGTGTCAAGGATTTTGGACAGTTCCTCGGTCGTTGATCATGCAGCGGTTGCTGCGGTGTGGAACTCAGTGAGTGCTTCGAATGGGGTGCGGTAGCCGAGGGTGGAATGCAGCCGCCGGCGGTTGTAGAACACCTCGATGTAGTCGGCGACGGCGAACCGCGCCTTGGCTCTGGTCGCGAACGATTCGGGGTAGTACATCTCGTTCTTCAGGGCTGCGAAGAAGCTTTCGGCGGCGGCGTTGTCCCAACACACCCCGGTCTGTCCAAGGCTGGTCCGGAGGTGGTGCTCGGTGCAGAACCGGGCGAAGGCAGCCGAGGTGTACTGACCGGGCGCCGCGGTCGCTGTGGAAGATCGCCTCGCGGTGCACGTGACCGGTGTCGATGGCCATCTGCAGTGCATCGATGACCAGCGATGTCCGCATGTGCGAGGCGAGTTGCCAGCCGATGACCATCCTGGTCGCGAGGTCGATCACGGTGGCCAGGTAGAGCCAGCCCTGCCCGGTCTTGAGGTAGGTGATGTCCCCGACCAAGCGCTCACCTGGCGCCTCGGCGGTGAAGTCACGGCCGATCAGATCCGGTGAGTCGAACGGTTTCTCACCGGGCACGGTGGTGCGCTTGTAGGCACGGGGCCCGACCGCGCGCAGGCCGAGTTCGCGGATCAGGTCAGCGATCAGCCCGACTGAGCACTCAATGCCATCCCGGTTCAGCTGCGCGGTGACCCGCCGGCACCCCGAGGTCTGACGCGAGCTGGCAAAGACCCGGCACACGTGCTCGGCCAGCTCGCGTCGCCGGGCCGCGGTCGGGGATTCAACCCGATGCCGCCAGGCGTAGAAACTGGACCGCGGAACCTCCAGCAGCCGACACATCCAGGCGATCTTGTAGGTGGCCTTCTCCGCCTCGATCACCGCGCAGCGCTCGGCTACTGCAGCGTCCGGGCGAAGAAGGCCGCGGCTTTTTTCAGGAACTCGTTCTCCAACCGCAATCGACGATTCTCATCCTCGAGTTCCTTCACGCGCGCTCGCTCCACCGGGGTCAGGGCCTGCTCGGGTTCGGGGTTCTCGCGTCGATAGGCGTTCACCCAGTTCCCCAGCGTGCCGTCATGGACGCCAAGATCACGAGCGACCTCAGCCGTCGGCCTGCCAGTCTCGATCACCATCTGCACGGCCTCAGCCTTGAACTGCGGGCTGAACTTCCGACGCTGCTCTGGCATGAAACAGATCCTCCCAAGTGAGAGTCACTGTCCAAGAACCTTGGTACACCCCAAACTGCGGCCCAGGACCGAGAGGTTGTCCCGGGTCTCGTAGAACTTGAGGTGGCGGTCCCCCGCCTGACACCTGCCTTGCGGTAGGTGTTGGGCGTTTCGCCAAAGAACTTCCACTTCAGACAGGGGACCGCTATGAACAAGTACCAGAAGACTGCCCTCGACGTGTCGAACGCACTCGAGGTTGCCGTGCCCGAGCAGGTCAGCGTCGCGATGGCCGAGGTCGCCGCGGACGTCCGCGAGGGGCTGCTGGCCCTCGCGGTGGGCGCCGGGCTGCAGGTGATGACCGCGATGATGGACGCCGACGTGCTGCGGGTGGCCGGCCCGAAGGGCAAGCACGATCCCGAACGGGTCGCCGTGCGGCACGGCCACGACCGCGGGTCGGTGACCCTCGGCGGCCGGCGCATCCCGGTCGAACGCCCGCGGGTCCGGGCCGCAGACGGCTCCGGTGAGTTGCCGGTGCCAGCCTATGAACTGTTCAACGGCACCGAGCTGCTCGGGCGGATGGCGATGGACAAGATGCTCGCCGGGCTCTCGACCCGCCGCTACCCGGTCGGCCTGGAACCGGTCGGCGAAAAGATCACCCAGATGGCCTCGGGAGTCAGCAAGTCAGCGGTCTCGCGCAAGTTCGTCGCGCAGACCGAGACCGCACTGGCCGAGTTGCTCTCGGCGGACCTGTCCGACCTGGACCTGGTTGCGCTGATGGTCGACGGGGTGCACTTCGCCGGGTCCTGCTGCATCGTCGCACTCGGGATCGACTTGCAGGGCACCAAGATTCCGCTCGCCCTGGTCGAGGCTCGACCGAGAACGCCACCCTGGTCACCGAACTGCTCGTCGGGCTGCGCGAGCGCGGGCTAGACGTCACCCGGCCGATCCTGGCCGTGCTAGACGGGTCCAAGGCGCTGCGCCGGGCGGTGC
>JACCUM010000491.1 GCA_013811805.1 Geodermatophilaceae bacterium
CAGCAGGACGACCACGTCATGGCCCATCTCGACCAGGCGCTTGGCCCGCTCGATGGACAACTCCGCGACCGTGGTGTGGTCGGTCGGCGGCCGGTCGAAGGTGGAGGCGATGACCTCGCCTTTCACCGAACGCTGCATGTCTGTGACTTCCTCGGGCCGTTCGTCGATCAGGACGACCATGAGGTGGCACTCCGGGTTGTTCTGCGTGATCGCGTTGGCGATCGACTGCAGCACCATCGTCTTGCCCGCCTTTGGCGGGCTGACGATGAGGGCGCGCTGGCCCTTGCCGATCGGCATCACCAGGTCGATAACCCGGGTGGTCAGCTGCTCAGCACTGGTTTCCAGTCTCAGCCGGTCCTGCGGGTAGAGCGGGGTCAGCTTGTGGAACTCCGGGCGCTTGCGGGCTTCGTCCGGGTCGAGCCCGTTGACCTTGTCGAGCCGGACCAAGTTGTTGTACTTGTCGCGGCGGTCGGTCTCCCGCGGCTGGCGGATCGCACCGGTCACGGCATCGCCGCGGCGCAGTCCGTGCTTGCGCACCTGCTGCAGCGACACGTAGACGTCGTTGGAGCCAGTGAGGTAGCCGGTCGTACGGATGAAGGCGTAGCTGTCCAGCACATCGAGGATGCCCGCGACCGGGATCAGGACATCGTCCTCGGAGATCGCCGGTTCGGGCTCGTTGCCGGCGAACCGATCCCGGCCCCCGGAGCGCCGGTTGCGGTCGCGATAACGGCGGCCGCGGCGGCGACTGCCCCCTTCGAAGTCATCCTCGTCGGGGCGGTCCGGACCGCGATCGTTGTCCCGGTTGTTGTCCCGGTCCCGGTTGCTGTCCCGGTTGTTGGCGCGATCGTTGCGGTTGTTGTCCCGGTTGCTGCGCCCGCTATTGTCCTGGCCGCCACGGTTGTCCTGGCTCCCACGGTTGTCCTGGCCGCCATGGTTGTCCTGGTTCCCGCGGTCGTTACGGCTCGTGGTGGCGCGGTTGTCCTCGCTGCGGTTGTCCTCGCCGCGATTGGCGGTGCCTCGAGTCTCGCCCGTGCGGTTGCCGCGTCGGTCGGAGCTGGCTTCGTCACGCTCACCCGCGGCGCGGTCGGTGTTTGCCCGGCTGCTGGAACGTTCGTTGCGTTCGCTGCCCTCACCGCGTACTCGGCGGGTGGCGCTGTCACTGGTGGCCACCCGGACCGTGGCGCTGCGCTGGCCGTTGGCCGCTGCCGGAGCGCTGGCTGACGCGGTCGGGCTGCTGTCATGTCCGGCGCCGGGCCCGAGTGTGGTCTGGCCGGCACTGATGTCTCGGCCCGCATGACCGGCCCGGGCGGTGCTGACGTTGCCGGCTGTGCGAGAAGCGCCTGCTCGGTCGCTGGTGTTCCCGGACTGGATCGCCTTGATCGCGGTCAAGAGGTCGCCCTTACGCATCTTGGCAGTGCCGCTGATGCCGAGCTGACCGGCCAGCTGTTGAAGCTCGGGGAGCAACATCCCGGTCAGGCCGCTCGCGCGGCGCCGGGGCTTGGCTTCGGTATCGGAGCCTCCCGCGGTGCTGGGGCTGGCTGCGGCGGCGCCGTTCGACGAGGTGTCGGGACGTTCGTCGCCTGCCTCGATCCGCTGAGGCCCAGTGGCCTTTGGCGTCACGAGGTCTGTGGTTTCTGTCACGTACAGGTCCTTCCCTGCGGTGTGTGTTGCTGCGCGTACTGCACAACTGGTGGTGCGCCCGAATCATGGGCGGCACGGGGCCGCTGGGCTGCCTCCGTTGACGAGGAGTCAAAGGCTGCAGCCTGATCGGGACGATGCGAAGCTTTCGCGGCGGCGGCGAGAACGTTAACGACGCAGGCGGTGTGCTCCGCGTGAGGCACGCCCTTGTTGGGCGGCAACACCGTAAGCCTAGACGGCTGGTGTCATCCTGCACAACAGGGGTCGCCCCGGCCGTATTCCCCGTTGCCGGGAAGAGCGCTCGCCTCGACTCCGACCGAGACGTCGAGCCGGTGTCGGCTCCATTCACGCGGCAACGCCACCTCTTCCGGGCGCGCCGCGCCGGCGCGGGACAACGCCAACACGCTGGGGCCTGCCCCCGAGACGACGGCCGCAATTCCCATCCCGCGCAGACCCTCGAGCAGTGCCATGGTCTGGGGCATCGCGGTGGACCGGTACTTCTGGTGCAGGCGGTCCTCGGTCGCCTCGAGCAGGAGCTGCGGTGCCGACGTCAAGGCATGGACCAGCAGCGCACTGCGTCCGGAGTTGAATGCCGCGTCCGCATGCGGGACGTCGGTGGGCAGCAGCCCGCGTGCGGTGTCGGTGGACAGCTCGAATTCCGGCAGGAACAGCACGGGTTCCACGTCAGGATGGACCGTCAAGGCAACCGCCGCAACACCGTGTCCCCCCTGCCAGCTGATCGTCAGACCGCCGTACACACAAGCTGCGACGTTGTCCGGGTGACCTTCGATCCGTGCGGCCACGGCCAGTACCTGAGGAAGATCCAACCCATGGTGCCCGGGGGCGAGAAGCCAGGCGGCCGCCACGCCGGCCGTGATCGTGGCCGCCGACGATCCCAGGCCCCTGCCCTGCGGGATGGTGTTGCGTACCCGAAGTTGCACGCCCCGGACAATGACGCCGAATTCGAGCGCCGCGATTCGCATCGCAGCCAGCAACAGGTGCCGTTCGTCACGCGGCAGGGAGGCGGCGCCCTGGCCGGCGATCTCGACCATGACCTCGTCGTCGGATCGCAGCGTGATCTCGACCTCGTCGTACCGACTCAGCGCCAGGCCGAGGCAGTCGAACCCGGGGCCCAGATTGGCACTGGTCGCCGGCACGCGGACGTGCACCGTGGCTGAAGTGGCGGGCTTCGCCTCCGCGGACACCGGAGTCAGTTCAGACCGAGCGCCGACGCGGCGACCGCGGCATCCACGCCGATCGTCACCGGCGCGGCAGATCCGGAAATCGCCCAGTCCGGATCCTTCAGGCCGTTCCCGGTGAGCGTGCAGACGATCCGTTGCCCCGGTTCGATCAGCCCGGCGCCGTGCGACTTGAGCAGGCCGGCGACGCTGGCCGCCGAGGCCGGCTCCACGAATACCGCCTCCTGCCGCGCGAGCAGGCGGTAGGCAGCGAGGATCTCGCGATCGGTCACGGCGTCGATCCGTCCGCCGCTCTCGTCACGGGCCCGTTCGGCCTTGGTCCAGGACGCGGGGTTTCCGATCCGGATCGCTGTGGCGATCGTCGACGGTTGGTCCACGACGCGCCCGAGCACGATCGGCGCGGCGCCCGCGGCCTGGAACCCGAACATCTGCGGACATGACGCGGCGATTCCGTCGGCGGCGTACTCCACGTAGCCCTTCCAGTATGCGGTGATGTTTCCCGCGTTGCCGACCGGGAGGCAATGGATGTCCGGTGCGTCGCCCAGGGCGTCGACGATCTCGAAAGCGGCGGTCTTCTGACCCTCCACGCGGTAGTCGTTGACGCTGTTGACCAGGCTCACGGGATAGTCCTGAGCCAGTTTGCTGGCCAGCGCCAGGCAGTCGTCGAAGTTGCCGTCGACCTGGAGCAGACGGGCGCCGTGGACCAGCGCCTGAGCGAGCTTTCCCAAGGCGATCTTGCCCCGCGGCACGAGCACCGCGCAGAGCATGCCGGCGCGGGCAGCGTAGGCGGCTGCGCTGGCACTGGTGTTGCCGGTGGAGGCGCAGATCACGGCCTCGGCGCCTTCCTCGGCGGCGTGGCTGATCGCCATCGTCATCCCGCGGTCCTTGAACGATCCGGTCGGGTTGAGCCCCTCCACCTTGAGATAGACCTGGCAGCCGGTGCGATCGGAGAGCACCCGTGCCGGCAGCAGTGGCGTGCCGCCCTCGTACA
>JACCUM010000516.1 GCA_013811805.1 Geodermatophilaceae bacterium
GCGATCCCGGTGAACCCGAGCCCGCCAGGGAAGGTCAGACCGAAGGAATAGGACTCACCGAAGACCAGCGGAAGTCCGACCATTCCGGCCATCCCACCGGAGAGCAGCATCGAGATGATGACCATCCGCTTGACGTCGATCCCGCTGGCCACGGCCGCGCCCTGGGAACGGCCGGTGGCCCGCAACCTGAAGCCGAACCTGGTGCGGTTGAGAACGATCCAGTACGCGATGCCGGCCAGGATAGCCAGGACGATGAGGCTGTTCACCGGCTCGGTGGACCCCGGGATCAGATCGATTCCCGGCGCCCGGGAGCCCTCGGCGATGACCGGCGTCGTGATGTCGTTGCCCCGGGCCTCCCCGAACTGCCGCAGCAGAAAGGCGACCAGGCCGGTGGCGATCGCATTCAGCATGATCGTCGAGATGACCTCGTTGACCCCCCGCTTGACCTTGAGATAGCCGGCGATCCCCGCCCACAGCCCGCCGGTGATCCCGGCCACGATGACCGCCAGCACGATGGAGAGCGGGAACGGCAAGCTGAGATTGCCCGCGACCATGGCAGCAGCGAAGGCAGCCACCCGGTACTGCCCGTCCACCCCGATGTTGAACAGGCTCATCCGGAAACCGATGGCCACCGCGAGTGCCGACAGGTAGTAGATGGTGCCCAGGTTGAGGATCTGGGCGATGCTGCGTGGCCGCAGACCCACGTCGAGCACGGTCTGCCAGGTCAGCCCGAACGGGTCTCCGGTTGCCACCAGGATCAGGCTGGTGACCACGATCGAGAAGGTGATCGCCAGGACAGGTGCCGCCAGGCTGATCAGCGCCGCTCGCACCCGCCCGTTCATCGTGGCTCCTGCGCGGCGGTCGACGGCTCGTCGTCCGAGGATGTAACAGCGTCCGCAGTCGCACCGGTCATCGCCGATCCGAGTTGCTGCGGCGTGACCTCGGAGGGGTCGAACTCGCCGATCAGCCGGCCACGCAAGATGACCATCAGCCGATCGGACAGGCCGATCAACTCGTCGAGATCTGCGCTGATCAACAGCGTGGCCAGCCCGAGATGCCGAGCATTGCGGATGTGGTCCCAGATCGCAGCCTGGGCACCGACGTCGACCCCACGGGTGGGATGCGATGCGATCAGCAGCACCGGGTTGCCGCTCATCTCCCGGCCGACGATCAGCTTCTGCTGGTTACCTCCGGACAGCGCCGAGGCCAGTACGTCGATGCCGGGGGTACGGACGTCGTACTCCTCGACGATCCGGCTGGTGTCCGTACGGGCTCCCTGGCGATCGATCCAGGGCCCTTTCATGCTGGGCGGGCCGCTGTCGTGCCCGAGAATGCGGTTCTCCCACAGGGGCGCTTCGAGCAGCAGGCCGTGCCGATGTCGGTCCTCGGGGATGTAGCCGATCCCAGCCTCACGGCGGCGGGCGGTGGACCACCCAGAGACGTCGATCTCGCCAAGGGTGATCCGTCCGCGCGTCGGGGTGCGGATCCCCATGATCGTCTCGACCAGCTCGGCTTGTCCGTTGCCTTCGACTCCGGCCAGGCCCAGCACCTCACCCTCGTGGATGTCGAAGCTGATGTCCGAGAGCAGCCGCCGCTGCCCGGAGCCGACCAGGTTCAAGTCGCGTACGGACAACCGGACGGTCTGGGTGACCGTCGACTCGCGGGTCTCCGGGGTCGGCAGTTCGCTGCCGACCATGAGTTCGGCCAGCTCACGGGCCGAGGTCTGCTTCGGGTCGACGGTGGCCACGGTGCTGCCCCGGCGGATCACGGTGATCTCGTCGGCCACCGAGAGGACCTCGTCGAGCTTGTGCGAGATGAAGATGACCGTTAGTCCCTCACTCTTGAGCTCGCGCAGATTATCGAACAGTTCATTGACCTCTTGGGGCACCAGGACCGCGGTCGGCTCGTCGAGGATGAGGATCCGCGCGCCCCGGTAGAGCACCTTGGCGATCTCGACCCGTTGCCGGTCACCCACGCCCAGATCCTCGACTAGGACGTCCGGATCGAGATCGAGCCCGTACGAGGCCGACAGCTCCCGAATCCGGGTGCGCGCGGCATCGCCGATGCCGTGCAGCCTCTCCGCACCCAGCACGACGTTCTCCAGGACGGTGAGGTTGTCAGCGAGCATGAAGTGCTGGAACACCATCCCGACACCACGCTCGATCGCATCGAGCGGTGAACTCAGTACCGCCGGCTTGCCCTCGATCTCGATGGTGCCCTCGTCCGGACGCTGCACGCCGTAGAGGATCTTCATCAGCGTGGACTTTCCGGCACCGTTTTCACCGACGATGGCATGCACTGTGCCGTGCGTGACGGCGATATTGACATCTCGGTTGGCGACGACGCCGGGGAAGCGTTTGGTGATGCCCCGAACCTCGACGGCCAGCGTTGCTGGCGAAGCCTGGCTGACGTCGGTGCTGATCAGGCACGCTCCTCGGGTCGTTGGCCGCGACTTCTGGCCTCAGTTGCATGTCCGGCACGGCGTATCCCCGGCCCAGGGACACCGAAGCGCAACCGGGGCCAACGAGCAAGGGCCCAGGAGACGCAGCGCGTCTCCTGGGCCCCAACCGTCTGACCGGTCCCGACCTACGGGGTGGTCGGAACCGTGATGTCCCCGTCGATGATCTGTTGCTTGAACCCGTCGACCTGCTCAACGATGTCGTCAATCTGTCCGCCGGTGGTGGAGTAGCCCACCCCGTCGTTGGCTAGGTCGAAGATCACCTCACCGGACTCGACATTGCCATCGACGAAGCTGCTGAGGAAATCGAAGACTGCGACGTCCAGGTTCTTGAGCATCGAGGAGATGATCACGTCGGCCACTGCTGGGTCTGCCGTCATCGCCTGGTCGGAGTCGACGCCGATGGCGAAGGCCCCGGCCTCCGATGCCGCCTCGAACACGCCACCACCGGAGCCACCTGCAGCGTGGTAGACCACATCGGCCCCGTTCTGGTACATGCCATCGGCCGCGGTCTTACCCAAGGCTGGGTCCGCGAAACCGTCGAAGTTCGGCGGTTGGGTGAGGTACTGCGTCTGCACAGTGATGTCTGGGCTCACCGCCGCGACACCGGCGACAAAGCCGGCCTCGAACTTCTCGATCAGCGGCACCTGCACGCCGCCGACGAAGCCGACGTTGGCGGCCTGCGACTTCAGGGCAGCGATCACGCCGACCAGGAAGGAACCCTGTTCCTCGGCGAAGAGCAAGTTCGTGATGTTGTCACCGGTGGCGCCGCTGGAGTCGATCAGCGCGAAGTTGGTGTCCGGAAATTCTGGGGCAACCACCGCGAGCGACTCGCCATAGACGAACCCGACGGCGATCACTGGATTGCTGCCGTTCTCAGCGAGGAGGCGCAGGCGCTCCTCACGCGCGGGCTCGTCATCCTGCGCGCCGGCTTCGGCCTCGGTGACTTCGATTCCGAACTCTTCGACGGCCTGATCCAGTCCGGCAGCTGCCGAGTCGTTGAATGACTGGTCGCCACGGCCACCTACGTCGTAGGCAACGCCGACGTTGATGTCGCTGGCGGCATCAGTTTCGCCGCCGCCGCCGCCGCTGTCTCCGCCACCGGTGTCTGCACCGCCACTGTCATCGCCACCACATCCGGCAAGCACAAGGGCACCTGCCAGGAGCGCCGCCATGGCCGTCATACGTCGCTGTACGCGCAACGCGTTCTCCTCTCATATGTACCGGCACCGAGGTATCGGGGCGGGCATTCCGGCCACCGTAGTCGCCTGCCGTACGCCACGGGCACCCGATCTGCCCACCGAGATGCATTCGTTGTCGGTTGTTCGCTTTGCCGGCATGACGCGCGCGGCTCATCCGGGCTCTGTGCCGTTGCGCCGGTATTCTCGTGCCGTGCGGCCCAGCGTCGCGGCCAGCGTGGCGTGCCTCGCGCTGGTCGCATTCCTCGGATCCCCCGGGACGGCGCTGGCCGATCCGCCTCGACCGACAGCCAATCCCTCCGGTGTGAGCCCGAGCGTTCCGGACCCGATCGGTCCCCCGTTGGGCAGCGCTCCGAACGGTGACACGGTCGGCGGGGAGGACCTGGCCTCGCGGGGACTCGTCGTGCCGCCCGATGCTCCGCCGCTGCCCCTCGACGTCACCGCGCGCGGCTGGGTGATCGCCGATGCCACCGACGGGCAGGTGCTCGCGGCTCAGGACGCACACGGGCGATACTTCCCAGCCAGCACCCTGAAGCTGCTCACGCTCCTATCCCTCTACCCGCGCCTGGACCCCACCGAGGTCGTCACCGCCACGGTCGAGGACGAGCAGATCGAGGGCAGCCGGGTCGGCCTGATCGACGGCGGTCAGTACGACGTCAGGACGCTGTGGTTGGCCCTGATGATGCAATCGGGCAATGACGCGGCAAATGCGTTGTCCCGTACGGCCGGCGGGTTGCAACCAACGCTGGAGGCGATGTACGAGACCGCGGATCGTCTCCGCGCCTATGACACCTCGCCCGGTGGCCCGAGCGGGCTGGACGTCGAGGGCCAACGCTCGTCGGCCTACGACCTGGCCTTGATGATG
>JACCUM010000535.1 GCA_013811805.1 Geodermatophilaceae bacterium
CACCCCGAGGGCGCGCAGTTCCTCGGCGCAGGCGGCGACGGGCGGATCGGGCTCGCTGTCGTCGGTCGATTCGATTCGCAGGACGGCCACGTCTTCGGTGCCGCGCTGCGAGCTGCGGTCGGCTCGCTCCGCGGCAGGTATCTCTGCGTGGGACAACGACATGACAGCTCCTTAGACGTCGTCACCCGAAAGAGTCCCACGGCTACCATCTGATACCCGACTTGGGCCAAATTAGTGCGGTGCAGTCCGGTTGATCTGGGCGAGCGCTTCGCGTAGGTGGGCGGGGAGCGGGTCTTCGGCGGTGAGTTGGTGCTGGCCGAGGCGGATCTTGACGGTGCGGTAGCGGCGGGCGGTGCGCACGAACTTGCGGATCGACCAGCCGGTGGCGTCTTCGACGAACCGGGAGACGGCCAGGGCGGCGAACACGATCGTGAGGTGGGCTTCGATCGAGGCGCGTGTGTGGTGCTAGATCGGGCGGGCGGCCAGGTCGTGCTTGGACATCCGAAACGACTTCTCGATCTGGAACAGCCGGTGGTAGGCGCCGATGACGAACTCGGCGTCGGGGTCGGGCAGGTTGGTGATGTAACCCTTGAGCCCGGCCAGCCCACGCGCTTTGGCCTCCAGCCCGCGGTCGACCGACTTGTTCGCGCCGGCCAGCTTGATGAACCGGTTGCGTTTGACCGCCACCTTCCCGGCGACGGCTTTCTCGGCCTTGGCGACCTGCTCGTCGATCCCGCGCAGCGTGCGCCGGGCCCGATCCGCCCGGTATTGGTAGAAGATCATCTGGTCGCCGCGCTTGTCTTTGGGTCCGGCCGGCCAGGGCTGGATGAAGATCTGCCCGTCGCCGATCGACTCGTCGCCGGTGGGCTTTGCGCCAGTCCGCCACGACGTAGGGAACCTGCGGGATCTTGGCGCCGAGGATGAACCAGAGCCCGGTCTGCTCGATCGCTTTCTTGTTCGCGTCCGAGACCATCCCGGCGTCGGCGACGATCGTGACGTCAGCCAGCTGATGGGCGGCCATGAACGCGGTGATCGTGGGCAGCATGGTCGTGGTCTCGGCCTTGTTGCCCTCCAACGCCTCGACCGTCAACGAGAACCCGGACCCGTCGGTGAGCAGGCCGATAGTGATCTGCGGCTCCAGGCGGCGTTGCTTGGAGAAGCCGGGCTCGCGGAACCCGTCCCCGACATCGGTCTCGAAATACAACGTGGACACGTCGAACAGCACCAGGCAGGCCGGTCCGAGCCGGGCGTGCGCGGCGCAGGCCGCGGCCAGCTGCTGGCGCCACCCGGGTTCGGCATAGACCGGCAGCCGACGCTTGATCGTGCGATACGACACCGGCTCGAGGCCGGTCTCGGCCAGCACCCGCAGGCTGTCCTGCTTGCTGGTCGCTTCGATGATCCGCGCCAACACCAGGTCCCGGAAGACCTCGTCTCCGCCGGCGGCCTCGCCCGAACCCGAGCGCGTCGCAGGCACGGCACAGCGCCTCCCACAGCTGTCCCATCCGCGACGAGGCGATCTCCAACGCGCCGCCCGCGGCAGCGCCCGCAGCCAGCCCCAGATCGAGCTCGGCCTGCCCGGCAGCGATCCGCTGGCGGGCCGCAGCCTTGAGCGCCTCCAGCTCTTCCTCCTCGTGCGCCGAGCCCAGATGCTCGATGTCCCGCGCCCCCCGCCGCGAGCCGTGCACGATCTGCACCGCCCGCGCGCCCGAGGCCGTCTTCACCGTGCGGACATAGGCCACCACGGCACACTACGAACCCGATTAGTGCACACACCCACCGCACCCGAGACAAGAACCCGCAGGTCAACCACCCGCGCTGTCAATCAATGCGCGAACGTGGCCCAAGTCAGGTTAGACGTCGTCACCCGAAAGAGTCCCACGGCTACCATCTGATACCCAGACCTGCAGCGGTCCTTTTCGACACAGCGTCGTGTGACAGGAGCTGATGTCGGCTCTCAGCACCCATGTGACCACCGACCCATCGGCCCCGAAGACGACCTGAAGGGACGTCAACCAGGTGGATGCGGCGACAAGGTCCCATGTCTCGCAGCCATGGGACGGGCCGTCAGCCGCGGGCAGCGTGCTGACCTCAGTGCGCGCTTACGCCTAGTGCCGGAGCTAGACAAAGGGGCTCTTCGTCACCACGCTTGATGACGAAGAGCCCCTTAAAGGGCTAGCTTCCGCCGAGCAGACTTGCGGAGATCTTCATGATCTTGGCGATGAGCGCGCTGTCGGCCGCCTCCTTGCGCAGGTCGGCACTGAAGTCCACTTTACCGTCCCGGCGCTCCAGTCGCAGATGCACTTTTGTCTGAAGCAGGGTGACGAGTGCTCCGATCACGATCACAATCTCGAGGCCGCCCAGCACGGCCATCTGGTCATCGTCGGGTGGCGCTGTGATCAGTTGAGCAGCCTGGTCTCCGACCTCCGGGTCCCGCGCCGCCGCCGCGAGCAGCTCCCGCGCGGCCACTGTGGCGGCCTCGGGGTCGATCTCGGAGATCCCCGTGGCCCCGGGCGTGGTTTCCTTCTGGTTCATCGCGGCTAGGACGAGAATGGCGTCCGACTCGGACGAGATCGCGTCCTGCTGCTCCTGGGGTAACCGGTCCCGCACCTCCGTCGTGAGTAGTTGCAGGGCCGCGATCACTTCTTCAGGGCTGAGGTCGTCGATAGACGTCATGGGAACTCCTTTGCTCGGTGGAGGTGTCAGCGCCAGTCGCCCACGGCGATAAACGGGGCCCAGTGGTACGGGTGTGCAAGGTAGGGCTCGTCCGGGCGAGACATCAAGAGACGTTGCGC
>JACCUM010000548.1 GCA_013811805.1 Geodermatophilaceae bacterium
CCCGACCATGGTTACGCGGACTGACCGACCAGCCCAGCGACACCGGGCGCCCGGTGGCTGATCATGCCGAGCACCTGGTCGACGAGTGGGTGATCAACGAGGCGTTGAACCGGATCGGTGAGGAACAACGCCAGGCACTGACGGAGACCTATCTCCGCGACCGGCCCTATGCCGACGTCGCTGCGGAGGTCGGGATCCCCGTGGGCACCCTGCGCAGCCGGGTGTTCTACGGACTCAAGGCGCTGCGAGCCGCACTCGACGAGATGGGGGTGACCCTGTGATCCAGGATTCACAGCAACAGTTACGGGAGTCTCTCGGCGCGTACGTGATGGGACACCTCGACCCAGCCGAACAGAGTGCGGTCCGAGCTCACCTGGACACCTGCGCGAACTGCCGGGCCGAGGTCGCCGAACTACTCCCCGTGGTCACTGCATTGGCCGGTGCCAAGCAGGCACCGGTCGCAGCTGTAGGCCAGCTACCACCGGGACTGCACGCGCAGATGGATGCCGGCATCACCGCCGAGGCCGCCCGTCGTCGTCGTTCCCGAGTGGGGAACGGAGGTCAAGCTCCGGACCACCGGGTTGGAGGCCGGGGCGACTACCGGGCCGTGATTCTCGGAGCCATGACGTCGAGTTCCCCGCCGGTACGTTCACCGGCACCGGTCCGAACACCATCAATTGCAACCTCCAGGCCTCGGTGCTCCGAGAGGATGCGCGCGGCTTCCAGATTCTGGATCAGCGGGGCGGAGTCGTGATCAGCAGCGAGTTCTGACGGCGCTGTACGGTCAGGGCATCCGGCGGGACTTGCCGGTGCGGCTGCTGATCTTGCTGACCATCTCGCGCGCCTTCTGCTGGTTCTCCGGCTTGGTGGCCTCGTTGCGCGCCCGATCGATGAACTCCCGGATCTTGCGCTGGTTCTCCGGCTTGGCGGCCTCGCGCCGAACAACGTCGACGATCTTCACCACGACGCCGGCCTTGAGTGCACTCTTGATCATTCCCATGCTGTCCTCCTGAAGAAACAACGCCCGGTCCGGCCAAGCATGCCTGACGGGTTCATACCCGTTTGTCCAACGTCGACACGCGTCTCGACGTGCCATTCGAGAGAATAAGAGGATGAGCGGCACCGCCTCGACGGAACTGATCGGCGCCTTGGACTGGTCCGATGTCCCGGATGAGGGACGCCGGCGTACCGCGGCCCTGCTGCGCGACTTCGCCGCAGTGACCTGCGCCGGAGCATCGGCACCGACCGCACGCCTGGCTGCCGAGTACGCCGTAGTCCAGCATGCTGGCGATCAGGCCACCTTGCTCTACGACGGACGCCGGGTTTCGGCCACCGGGGCCGCCTGGGCCAACGGCGTGCTGGCCAACGCGTTGGACTTCGACGACGGGCACCGGCTGGTGAAGGGCCACCCCGGCGCGAACGTCATCCCCGCGGCGCTGGCGCTCGGCGAGACGATTGGCGCCTCGCGGGACGAAGTGCTCGCGGCGATCACCGTGGGGTATGAGATCGCCGTACGAGCCGGAATCGCCCTGCATGCTCGGGAGGCCGACTACCACGGCTCGGGCGCTTGGGGGGCCATCGGTGCCGCCGCTGCCGGCGCGCGGCTGCTGCGCCTGGCACCCGCACAGGTCGGACACGCACTGGGGCTGGCCGAGTACCACGCCCCGATGGCGCCGATCATGCGCTCGGTCGCCGACCCGGCGATGACCAAGGACGCCTGCGGATGGGGCGCCATGACCGGTATCTCGTCGGCCCTGCTCGCCGCCGACGGATTCACCGCGACGGATAGCGCCGTGCTCGACGCACTAGACGGTCCGGAAGCCGCTACGAGCCGCCTCGGCCAGCGCTGGTACGTCCAGGACCTGTACGTCAAGGCATACCCCTGTTGCCGCTGGTCCCAGCCGGCCATTGCCGCGGCGCTGACCGTACACAGTCGGTACGACATTGAGCCGGCATCGATCACCGCGGTGACCGTACGGACCTTCGGTGCCGCAGCGGCGCTGTCCCGACGTGCTCCGACGACGACCGAGCACGCGCAGTACAGCCTGGTCTGGCCGGTGGCTGCCGCGCTGGTCCATGGCGAGTTCGGTGTCGCGCATGTGCTCCCGGCCGCGTTCGACGACGAACTCATCCACGATCTGGCGGCTCGAATCAGCGTAGAAGTCGACCCGGTCCTGGACTCAGCCTTCCCCGGCGTACGGCAGGCGGCTGTCGTTGTCGAGACGATCGACGGCGTCCTTCACGCCTCGGACCTCGCGCAAGCGCCCGGAGAGCCCGAAGACCCGCGATGGGCAGCCATCATCGACGCGAAGTTCGCCCGGTACGCCGGCCAACCGCGGGAGCACAGCCTGATGTCGCGGCTGTTGTCCTGAGGTCAGTGGCCGTGCGAGGTCAGACTGCGCAGCCGTCCGGTCCGCAGGCCGGCGCTGCCTCGCCCGCGCTGCCGACTCCCACGACGGTGAGCGGGTGCGCTTGAGTCCACGCCTGCTCGAGAACCTCGAGGATCTGGTCGGCGGGCTGGGCTCCTGGGATGCCGAACTTAGCGTCGATGACGAAGAACGGAACGGCGCTGATGCCCAGCCGCGCGGCCTCGGACTCGTCGTCTCGAACGGCGGCGGCGTACCGCTGCTCGTCCAGTGCCTGGCGAACCTCCTCGGCGTCGAGCCCGGCCTCGGCCGCGAGTCTGCCCAGCACGGTTCGGTCGCCGACGGCTTCTCCCTCGGAGAAGTACCCGCGCAGCAGCCGCTCCTTCACAGCGTCTTGCACACCCCGCTCCCCCGCCAGATGGATCACCTGGTGGGCGTCGAAGGTGTTGGCCTGGATCGCCTTCTCGAAGTGGAAGTCGAGCCCCTCGGCGGCGGCAGCGTCGGTCATCGTGTCGAGCATCTGCTGGGCACCGGCACGGCTGGTGCCGTACTTGCGGGCCAGCCGGTCGGCATAGTCGCCTGAATTTAGGTGGTCACCGGCATCCGAGCCGTCGTGCGGGGTCTGCGAACGGGCGCCCGGGTCGAGTTCGAAACTCTTCCACCAGACGTCGACCTGGTCCCGGTGCTCGAAACCGGCCAACGCTGCCTCGAACCGGCGCTTACCGACGTGACACCACGGGCAGACCACGTCTGACCAGATCTCGACCTTCACAGC
The DNA here is from genome assembly GCA_013811805.1 of Geodermatophilaceae bacterium. Classification (GTDB taxonomy): domain Bacteria; phylum Actinomycetota; class Actinomycetes; order Mycobacteriales; family Geodermatophilaceae; genus JACCQS01. Next base: position 3,142 of record JACCUM010000548.1, read on the forward strand.
TGCCTCTCCTCGGCGGGTACTGGCCAGACCAACGCTCGCGCCACCCGGTCGCATTCCGTCCCGGCGTATTGCCAGCGA
>JACCUM010000171.1 GCA_013811805.1 Geodermatophilaceae bacterium
GCCCGAGGACTCCAAACCCGATCACTGCGCCGCCGATGCCGGTTCCCATCAGCTGGTACATGGGCACCGCCATCACGAACAGCCCGATCAGCGAGACCCACCACAGCGGCTTGCGGCCGACGCGATCCGACAGCGCCCCGGCGAAGGGGATGACGACCATCATCGAGAGCATGCCGATGATCGGCACGATCAAGGCGCCGTCGGCGCTCAGCCCGGTTTCTTGCTCGAGGTAGGTCGGCATGTAGCTCAACAGGGTGTAGTTCACGACGTTCAGGGCCACCACGAGGCCGGCCAGCGTGAGCAGTGGCTTCCAGTATCCCACCAGCAGATCCCGGAACTGGGTCTTGGTCTCGTCCTCGGTTCCGCCGGCCTCCTCCAGTTCGCGAAAGACTGGCGTGTCCTCCATCTTGGTTCTCAGGTAGAGGCCGATGAGCCCCATCGGGCCAGCGAGCAAGAACGGCAGCCGCCAGCCCCACGACTGCATGGAAGCGTCATCCAGCAAAAGCGAGATTCCCAGCATGAGCAACGCCCCGAGGGAGAAACCGGCCAAGGTGCCAAACTCGAGGAAACTGCCGTAGAAACCGCGCTTCTTGTCCGGGGAGTACTCGGCCATGAACGTCGCCGCGCCGCCGTACTCCCCGCCGGTGGAGAATCCCTGCACCAGACGCAGGAGGATCAGGATCACCGGCGCCCAGAATCCGATGGCGTCATAGGTCGGCAACAGCCCCACGCACATGGTGGCGCCAGCCATCATCAGGATGGTCATGGACAGGATCGCCTTGCGCCCGAGTCGGTCGCCCAGAGGTCCCCACACCAAGCCACCCAGCGGGCGGACCAGGAAGGAGATCGCGAAGGTGGCCAACGCGAAGAAGGTGGCCTCTTCGGTGCTGCCGGGGAACAGAGCCGCCGAGATGTAGGTGACCCCGTAGGCGTAGATGCCGTAGTCGAACCACTCGGTGGCGTTCCCGATGGCCGAGGCCGCCACCGCTCGTCGAAGCGTGCTCTGGGGGACCTCAGCCTCCGCCGGGGAAGCCTGTGTCTCGCTGGTAGCCATCGGTTCTCCTAATTCCGCGCCCGTGGGACGTTCTTAGCGTCGGCTTCGTAGGATTGTTGACAATGCAGGCGGAGGCTATCGCAACTGCGGGCCGAGATCTACCTTTCGTTTGGCGGGAATCGGCAACTGTCGACCGCCCTGTCCGCGAATGAGATCAGTTGGTCAGCAGCCGCAGCGAGCACAGCGCGTAAGTGCGGGCGGCTAGATGGAGGTCGGCCAACCCGACGGACTCGTCGGCTCGGTGCGCCTGGGTTGCGACCGAACCCGGTCCGAGCACGATCACCGGCACCCCGGTGTCCCGGGCGATGAATCCGCCGTCGCAGGCTGCACTCCATCCCGCCAGCGGGAGGTCCGGGCCGCCGGCGTCGCGCCGGGCAGCGTTCGCGGTGGTCACCAGCCGATGCTGAGGCGCGGTCTCGAATCCGGGCATGTCCATGGTCATCCGGACGGTCACATGTAAGCCGCGTTCGGTCAGGTCCAATCCCTCGATCCGCCGCCTGGCCTGCGCCAGCACAACGGGCCCGGTCTCCTCAGGCAGCAGCCGTCGGTCGGCGGTGATCAGGCAATCGGCAGGCACGGTGGACGTCCCGCTGCCCCCGTGGACCTGCCCGACGCTCCAGGTGGGTGCGCCGACCAGAGGATGCCGATCACCGGCCAGTTCCTGGTGCCATCTCTCCAACTCGCCGATCACCGCGGCGGCACCGTAGATCGCATTTCTCCCGTCCCCGGGATTACCGGAATGCGCTGCCCGGCCGGTGACGGCGATCTCGAGGTAGGAGTCCCCGCGCGCAGCGATGATCGTCTGCAAGTCGGTGGGCTCGGCAACGATGCATGCGGCGAAGGCCGTGCGGTCGCCGTCGCGGAGGTAGGCCCGTACGCCCTTCCCGGTCTCCTCCTCATCCACCAAGGCCGCCAATTCGACCGCGCCGGTCAACGAGACACCGGCCTTGCCGAGCGCGGCCATGGCCACGACGCAGGCCGCGAGCCCACCCTTCATGTCCGCTGAGCCACGCCCGTACAGCCGGCCGGCACGGATCTGTCCACCGAAGGGCGGGACCGTCCAGTTGTCCCCCACCGGCACGACGTCGGTGTGCCCGAGCAGCAGCAGGCCATCTCCGGTGCCGCCCGGTAGAACGGCCGAGAGGTTTGACC
>JACCUM010000017.1 GCA_013811805.1 Geodermatophilaceae bacterium
GTACGGCGGAGACCACCTTGCGATCCCAGGCCTTCTCCGCGAGGTAGCCGGTCAGTGCGGCCGCCAGAACCGAACCGACCAGGTATCCGCCGGTCACACCGATCAGGACATCGATGCCGTAGCTGGCATCGGCGTACACCGGAAGGCCGGCGACCCCGAGCAGGACGTAGAGCAAGGTGGCGAGCAGGCCGCGGATCAGACCCATCGCGGCACCGGTGACCAGCACCCCGAAGGTCAAGCCGGTCACCGGCACCGGTGTGAAGGGCAGATAGAACGCCAACTGCGCGACCAGGGCGATGAACACCGCACCGCCGGCTACGAGCAGGGTGTCAGTGACCACCGATGCCCGCGGTAAAACGGCTGCGCGCAGGGTGACGGCCGAGGCGCTCACGCGGGTCTCCTCTGTGTGGGTGCTGCGTCTGGGTGGGGTTGGGTCGTAACGATGGGCAGACTAGCGAGCCCGGGCGATCAGATCGCGCCGACTGCGACCGCGATCAGGTGCGGGGGCTTGATGATCCTGGATGCGGCTGCGCTGCGGCCGGATGTGATCCGTCGACGGGCGGGGCAGCGGAGTCCGCCGGCGGGCTGGGCGCTGGCGCGGTCCGAATCGGTGCAGTACTTGCCTCGGCGGGCGCGGCCGTCGGGGCCTGAACGGGCCCGACTGCGAACGCCTGCGGCGGTGCTGGCGGACCGGGGGCTGCGGTCGGCGTGGGAGCCGTGTCGCGTTGCTGCATCGGGGCTGGCGGATCGCGGTGCTCGTGGCTCTGCACGTGGCTCTGCGCAGCTCGGTCTCCGGTCGGCTGATCGCCGCTCGGTGCGAGGACCTGGGTGTCCTGGGATTCCCGCTGGAGCGGCGGCTGCCACGCCATCTCGCGGTGGGAGTCGTCGGGCCACGGAGTGGCCGGGCGTTGTTCGCTGTAAGGCGCGGCTTCGTCGTCGCTCCTGGGTTGCGGGTCGCCGACAGGTAGCAGGCCGTAGTGCTCGAGCAACCGGGATTCGTCCTGGCTGGACAACTGCCCGTCCCCGAGGTCGATCCGTGGTGCGGAGCGCACCGTGGTCCGATCTGCTCGGATGACCAGGTACTTGCCCTTCAGCCCCGCCCCGGCCAGCGGGAGCAGTCGCATCCCACGCGTACGGGTCACATCGACGGCCACCCAGGCAGGCTCGTCAGTCCGGTCGTCGAGAAACACCTGAGCCACTCGCCCCAGGCGCGAGCCCTTGGCGTCGTAGGCGACGGCGCGAACGAGAGCGCGCACATTGCGTCGATCGATCGACATGACACTTCCTTTCCAAGCGTGCCGTGCTTCAGCTGAACCGGCAGAACGCGAACCCGACAGCGGAGGCGGTCCGGCGATTCACAACGGCCGGACCATTGTGACCTCTTGCCCCAGGACGAACGCACCGGACACGCAGATCATCCGTCAGCTTGGGTTGACGCGCAGGATTCGTCAACATAGGCTGACGCCATGAGTTCGCCGACCGCATTGATCGCCACTGCCACCGACGACGACCCGCTGGAGGGCCTGCACGCGGTTGCCGCCCTGCGGAGGCTGGTCGAACAGTTGGAGCGCACACATGTCGCGCGGGCCCGCTCCACCGGCTGGTCCTGGCAGGAGATCGCGCTCGCACTGGGTGTCAGCAAACAGGCAGTCCATCGCAAGCATCGACAGACCCGCTGAGTCCGAGACTCACTGCACACCATGTCCTTTCAGCATCCGTAAGGAGTTTCCTCCCATGCCCGAGAGATTCGATCGTGCGACCTCGCTTGCGATCAAGGCGGCGCTGGCTTGCGCCCGGCGCCAGGGGGCCGACGAGGTGGGTGGCGAGCATCTGTTGGTCGGCCTCATCGAGGTGTTGAGCGGACCGGCCCAATCCGGGGCCGTGCTCGGCCGAAGTCACGTCCCGGGCCGGTCCGCTGCGGCGCTGGTTCAGCTAGGGATCGACGCTGGCCGGCTGGAGGATGCCGTCGCCCGCGGGGCACATGACGCGCGGCTGCTGGCCGGCCTCGGCATCGACCTCGCTGCCGTACGGCGAGAGGTCGGCGATCGGTTCGCCGTGCGCTGGCGGACCCGGAGACCGCGCTTGCGTACGGATGTGAAACAGGCCCTCGACGGCAGCCGGCACGAGGTGCGGGCCCTCGGGACGCGGCGAATCCGAGGTGAGCACCTGCTGCTGGGGCTTCTCGGATCGTCGGTCGCGGCGCGTGAGTTGTTGCTTGCTCTGGACATCGACCCGATGGCAGTACGCACTACAGTGCTGCAGGTCCTGGCCGATGGCGGGTAGCGTCCGGCATCGACCTTGACGATGCCGACTTCTCGGCTGACTTCTCGAAGGAGCAAGCCCGATGCTCGTACGCAGGCTCGCCAGACCTCTGCTCGGATCCATGTTCGTACTCGGGGGCCTGGACGAGGCTCGAAACCCGCAGGAGAAACGTCCCGCCGCGGTGGGCGTGGTCCAGTTCCTCCGGGAGAAGACCGCGTTGGCCGTGCCCGGCGACACCGCGACCGTGGTGCGCATCGACGGCGTCGTCAAGCTGGTCGCCGGCGTCGCGCTCGGCTTGGGCCGGGCGCCGCGTCTTGCCGCCGCAGTGCTCAGCGCCAGCCTGGTCCCCACGACGCTTGCCGCACACAGCTTCTGGAAGATCGATGACGAGAGCGACCGGGGCCTGCAGAAGCAGGAGTTCTTCAAGAACGCCAGCATGCTCGGTGGGCTGCTCCTCGCGGTAGTTGACACCGAAGGCAAGCCCTCGGTCGCCTGGCGTACCCGGCGGGCGGCTCGGCGCCTTTCTCGCAACGTGAGTCATGCCGCCGAGAACACGTCGGAATCCGCGGAGCGCGTGGCCCGCAATACCCGGAAGGCCCTGCCGGTCTAGCTGACCTGCCGGGTTCAGAAGGGTGATCACGTGCGGGTGACCGTGCTGGGCGCCGGCTCGTGGGGGACGACGGTGGCCAGCCTCACCGCCGGTCGCAACGACACGACGGTCTGGGCCCGGGACCCGGAGGTCGCGCGCGAGATCAACGAGGAGCACACCCACGCCCGCTACCTGTCCGGCTACCCGCTGCCGAAGCGGCTCAGCGCCAGCGCCGATCTCGACGAAGCCGTCAGCCGAGCCGATGTGCTGGTGATGGGTATCCCGTCGCACTCGTTCCGCAAAACCCTGGAGGCCGCAAAGCCGTTCGTACGACCGTGGATTCCGGTCGTCAGCCTCACCAAGGGGCTGGAGTCGGGCAGCCTGCTCCGGATGACCGAGGTGATTCGGGACGTCCTGCCCGGACATTCGGCCGCAGCTCTGACTGGGCCCAACCTGGCCAAAGAGATCATGGCCGGTAACGCCGCCGCCAGCGTCATCGCCACCGAGGACCTGGACGTTGCCGCCGCGCTGCAGAAGGTGTTCGCCCGCGGCACGTTTCGCGTCTACACGAACCACGATGTGATCGGCTGCGAGATCGGGGGTGCGCTCAAGAACGTCGTGGCGATCGCGACTGGCATCGCCGAGGGCCTGTCCGTAGGTGACAACACCCGCTCCGCAGTCATCACGCGTGGCCTGCAGGAGTTGACCAGACTCGGTGTCGCCCTCGGAGCGCTTCCGGAAACGCTGGCCGGCCTGGCCGGGATGGGCGACCTGATTGCGACCTGCATCAGCCCGCAGAGCCGCAACAGGTACGTCGGTGAGCAGCTGGGCAAGGGCCGGCCGTTGGCCGAGATCCTTGCCGAGATGAACCAGATCGCCGAAGGCATCAAGACCGCCCCGGTTGCCATGGCCTTGGCCAACCGGTTCGATCTCGACATGCCGATCGCTGCCGAGATCGCCGGGATCGTCGACGGCTCGATCAGCCCAGACGACGCCTATCGGGGGTTGCTGCGCGAGGTCAAAGCCGGTCACGAGGCCGAGCCCGGCTGACCAGCGGTCACCACCGAGGCCGTGGTCCGAAGCTGACCAGGCAGCCACCCGGGATCGGTGTCACGTTGTAGCCGGTCTCCACGTCGAACTCCTCAGACTCCTCCCACGTTGGTGCACCGTGGTGCATCCGATGACTGCAACGTAGGTGGGGCCCCGCCTAGATCCCGACGGTGACCAGTAGTTCCTCCACCGATACCGAATCCAGCTGTCCGATGTGGGTGGCTGCAATTCGCCCTTCCTCGTCGAGCAGGACCGTGACTGGAAGCCCAGGGACGGCGAGATGGTTCAGTAGCTCGCCCTCGGGGTCCACGACCTGGGGGTAGGTAACGCCGATGTCGTCGAGGAACGCCGCGCCAGCCTCGGTGGTGTCTTTG
>JACCUM010000002.1 GCA_013811805.1 Geodermatophilaceae bacterium
GGCACGTTCTCTCGGCGGTCACCGTTCGCGCACTGGTTCGAAGACGTGCGAGCGCTCGGCTTTCTTCGACCACCCTGGGGTCTCGCCTACGACTCCCTCTTCGCCACCTCCATCGAGTGAGCCCGACGAACCTTTGGGATCGATCGCATCAACTCGGCCGGTTCCTCAACGGGCTCCAGCGCGTCACGCCAGTGCGGTTGCGCGATGCTCAGTCGGCCGAGAAGGGTGTCCGAGAACGCGCGCCCGATGCCACTCCGAACGTGGGCGCGCCGAGGATGTCCCGCTGTCTGTTGAAGTTCGGCGGTGATCCCGAACTTGCTCAGGCGACCTGAGCGTAGTTGGCGGGTGTGACGGTCGGGTTCGTGGCGGCGGTGATGGCGTTGACGACGACGGGCATGTCGGCGTAGCCCTTGAGGCGCCGGAAGGATCGTTCGGCTTCGAGCATCCCTGCGGCGATCCAACGCTTCTTCATCGTCCCGGTGCGCCAGTGCTTCACGCGGCCGGTGGTCGTGCGGCAGATGGAGATCATCGACTCGACGCAGTTCGTGTTGGTCAACGACTGGCGGAGCCGGCCGGTGACGCCGAGGCCGGCGACGGTGAACATGTCCTCAAGCCCTTCGCGTAGCGACGCTGCGGCGTCGGGGTGCGGGCCGTCGAGCTGTCGGGCGAGATCCCGGCATGCCTTCAGGCCCTTGGCCGGATCGATCTGAGCGAATGCGATGGCGAGGCGCCGATCCACGGCGTCACGCTCGTCGACGGGGAGGTAGCCGATGACGTTGCGGCGCTTGTGCAGGGTGCATCGCTGGATCAGGGCTCGTTCGCCGAACACCTTGACGACCGCCTTGCGCAGCGCCTTGGAGCCGTCGAGCACGGCGAGGATGCCATGCTCGAAGCGGAGCCCGCGGGCGACGAGATCGGCGAGCAGGTCGGTGACCACGACAGCGTTCTCGGTGTCGCCGAGCATCAGGCCGACCGGCACCTTCGTCCCATCGGCGGTGATGACCAACGCGACGGTGATCATCTGGTCGGCGACGTTGAGCCCGTCGATCATCAACACCGCCGTCTCCAGCCCGGTGAGGTCGCGGGCCAGCAGGTCGCTCATCGCCTTCTCGGTGGCCGCCTTGAACCGGCGTGACACCGCCGACTTCGACGTCGCCTTCCCAGCCACACCGACGGGGTCGGTGACGTCGACGTGGCGGCGAGTGGCAACACCGGCGAGCATCCGCTCCACCACGACCTGGCGCAGCAGGTCCTCCGACGCGAACGTCTCCCACGTCGCCAACTCCACCTCGCCACCATCGACGTAGCGGCCCCGCGGCCGGGCCACGGCCACCTTCTGCGAGCCGAGCACGACCTGACCAGTTGTCGTGCCGTGCCAGTTCCCGACCCGGTCGACCAGCTTGGCGTGCTTCTGCCCGACGATCGAAGTGAGCTCCTCGGTGAGCATCTGCTGCATCACCACCAGCCCGGCCGCCGCAGAGAACGCCAGCAGCCCCTCTCTCATCGCGCCGGCGACGTCAGCCATCGCCACCGTCGCTTCCAACGGCAGACCAGCCACCTCCACAGCGGCATCAGGAGTCGTGATCTTCACGACAGGTACCTTCTTGGACACGGTGATCCCTCTCCTTTTCGGTTGTCTTGGTGGACTCCCGAACCCTGCCAGCACGGCAAGGCCCGGGGAGGGATCACCACCCCACTTCAACAGACCCGGGGACAACCTCGGGGAACTACCCGGATGGCATTTGTGTCGCTCAGAGCGACACAGAGACCCCTGCGGCGACGTCAGCCGTCGTCGCCGAGCCAGCGGGCGGCCGCGGCGGTCCACCTTTGGCCGGACCCGGCGGGCCCGGTCACGTGCGCTTCGTCAGGCTCATCGGTCAGCGCGGCCATGAGGCCATCGAGAGGGCCGAGGACGAACGGTCCGCTCGGTCGGCGATTCATGGCCGTCGGTCCTCGGCGCTGGTCCCTGCGGGCTGGACGTGGGCGCTGACCTGCGCCACGAGTCCACAGCCTGTGGATGAAGGGTCCGTTGCCAGCGACGCACCCGTACCCGTGACCGTAGTCCACCGGATGGGCGGCAAAACGGCCGGCCAGAAGCAGGCCGCCCCGGTTAGGGGCCAGCGGCGGGGACCGACCGGCTCGTCTACTCTCTCGTTCGATGAGCCGGCTGATCGACCGGATTCTGGCACATGGTTGC
>JACCUM010000098.1 GCA_013811805.1 Geodermatophilaceae bacterium
GAGCAGACCCAGTCCGAGGTGCGCAGCGAGTTCCTGAACAAGCTGGCCAAGGGCCAGGTGCGCACCGGTCAGGTGTCCTCGATCGTCAACTTCGGTGCATTCGTCGACCTCGGCGGCGTAGACGGTCTCGTACACGTCTCCGAGCTGTCCTGGAAGCACATCGACCACCCGAGCGAGGTCGTCGAGGTCGGTCAGGACGTCACCGTGGAGGTCCTCGACATAGATCTTGACCGCGAGCGGGTGTCGTTGTCGCTCAAAGCAACCCAGGAAGATCCATGGCGCCAGTTCGCTCGGACGCACCAGATCGGGCAGGTTGTGCCCGGCAAGGTCACCAAGCTGGTGCCGTTCGGGGCCTTCGTACGAGTCGACGAGGGCATCGAGGGACTGGTGCACATCTCCGAACTCGCCGAGCGGCACGTCGAGATCCCCGAGCAGGTGGTCCAGGTCGGCGATGACATCCTGGTGAAGGTCATCGACATCGATCTCGAGCGCCGGCGGATCTCACTCTCCCTCAAGCAGGCCAACGAAGGCACGATCGGTGAGGCCACCAACTTCGATCCCTCGGCTTACGGGATGGCAGCCAGCTACGACGAGGCCGGTGACTACATCTATCCGGAAGGCTTCGACCCCGCCACCGGGGAGTGGAAGGAAGGCTTCGACACCCAGCGCGAGGAGTGGGAGCGGCAGTATGCCGAGGCCCAACAGCGCTACGAGGCCCACCGCAAGCAGGTCGACGACGCCAAGGCCGCCGATGCCGACGCTGCTGTAGCGCCCGACACCAGCTACTCCAGCGACGGGGCGGCTCCGGCCGAGCCCTCCACCAACGGGGGCGGCACGCTGGCCAGTGACGAGGCCCTCGCGGCGCTGCGCGAGAAGCTCGCCGGGGGCTGATCCTGCGCGCCGCGGCCGCACTTGCCGTGGCCGGCCTGGTCTTGGTCGGCTGCGGCGCGGATGCGGAGTCCGGCGGCTCGACCGGCCCTGACCCCGGATCGACCGGCCAATCCAGCGCGACTGCGGTACAGACGACAACGCCTGCTGCGTTCGTCCTGCCGGAGAACTGCTCCGCGCTCCTGAGCTTGGATGCGATCGACGCGGGACTTGGCGTACGGATCACCGGTACGACGAACTACCTGGTCGGAGTGCCCGAGCCCGGCATCGGTCGCACCGGGCGAGTCACCTGTTCCTACGGCGTCATCCCGAACGCGGACGGCACCTCGAGCGCACCGCTCCTGCAGGCGTCGGTGTTCACCTATGACTCCATAGAGTCCGCCATCGATCGCGTCGATACCGTCGTGAGCCAGGGCCGCAACGCCGGCAACCGCACCCAAGACGTGCCGGTCGGCGACTATGCGGGGGTACTGATCGTCAGCGTGGCCGAGGCAACGCTGGTCGTTGCCGTCGAGGATCGCAACTACGCGATCACGCTGGCACCAGGTCTGGTCGCCGATGATCAGCTTGCGCAGGCGTTGGCCAGTCTGGCCATGTCGGCCATCAACGGCGGGGTGCCCGTTTCGACGACCCCGGAGGCGTCGACGACTGCCACGCGGACGTCGTGATCTGTGGCTGCTGGCTAGAGGGACAGGATGAGTGCGAAGGCAGGACGCGGCGTACCGCCATTGCGGGCCAGGAACGCCCAGGAATGCCGCTGTGATCGCCGGGCCGGAAGGTGATGGACGCGCCGGTATCGGGCGACAGCCTGTATCTGGTAGCAGCGAATCCCGCCCGACCGGGCCAGGCGATGCCGCCCGGCGGTTCGGCCTCGGGAGTTGTGCCGGCCCATGAAGTGCCCTTCTTCGGTCGGGAAGCGACCGGGTCGAGTTGACCCTGTGGGCGGAGGATAGGTGCCCGAGTCGCCGAGCCCGGCAAGACGCGCCGAGTACGTTCCAACCGTGACTGAACAGACGGCGAAGACAGGCTCGCGGGCGGGTGCACAGCAGGGCGTGGTGGACTCCGACAGCGGGGCATTCGTCCGCGACTCCTCCTACATCGAGGCGCGGATCACAGCCGATGGTCGCGGCGGTTGGCCGGTCGCGGCCGGTCGCTATCGGCTGGCCGTGGCCAGGGCCTGCCCGTGGGCCAATCGCGCGATCATCGTCCGGCGGCTGATGGGCCTCGAGCCGGTGCTCTCGATGGCCGTTGCCGGCCCCACGCACGATGCAGACAGCTGGACCTTCGACCTCGACCCCGGGGGCGTGGATCCGGTGCTGGGTATTCCGCGGCTCAAGGACGCGTACGAGAAGGCCGTTCCCGGCTACCCGAAGGGGATCACCGTCCCGGCGATCGTCGACATCCCGAGCGGCGCCGTGGTCACCAACGACTTCGGCCAGATGACCCTCGATCTGGGCACCGAGTGGGGTGCGTTCTATCGTGACGGCGCTCCAGAGCTCTATCCGGATGCGCTGCGGGACGAGATCGACGACGTCAGCGAGGACGTCCGCCGAGATCTGAACAACGGTGTGTACGAGGCCGGCTTCGCCACGTCTCAGCACGCCTACGAGAAGGCCTATGCCAAGGTCTTCAGCCGGCTGGACTGGCTATCGGATCGCCTGACGGATCGGCGGTATCTGATGGGGGAGACGATCACCGAGGCCGACATCCGGCTGTTCACGACGCTTGCACGTTTCGATGCGGTGTATCACGGCCACTTCAAGTGCAATCGGAACAAGCTCGCCGAGATGCCGGTGCTGTGGGCCTACGCCCGGGACCTGTTCCAGACGCCGGGCTTCGGCGACACGACGGACTTCGTCCACATCAAAGAGCACTACTACGTCGTGCACACCGGCATCAATCCGACGCAGATCGTCCCGGCGGGGCCGGATCTGTCGAACTGGTCGATGCCGCATGGGCGTGAACAGCTCAGCGATCGCCCCTTCGGCGACGGCACGCCGCCTGGACCGCCGGTCGAGGGTGAGCGCGTCCCGGCGGCGCATTGGATTCCGACTGATCCCAAGGCCTGACGGGGTGGACAAATCGCTGCTCGTCGGGCTCACCGGGGGGATCGGTTCTGGTAAGAGCGCCGTGGCCGGCCTGCTGGCCGAGCATGGTGCGCGGATCATCGACGCTGACACGCTTGCTCGCGAGGTGGTGGGTCCGGGCTCCGAGGGTCTGCGCGGAATCGTCGACGAGTTCGGCCCTGAGGTCCTCGGTGCAGACGGAGGGCTGGACAGGGCGCGGCTTGCGGAGTTGGTGTTCGACGATCCGCAGGCCCGGCAGCGACTCAACGCGATCGTGCATCCCTTGGTCGCGGCGCGAATGAGGTCACTGCTGGCCGGGCGGGGGCCGCGCGACGTCACCGTGTACGACGTGCCGCTGTTGGTCGAGGAGTCGGTGCAGGACCGGCAGGACTTCGACCTGATCATCGTCGTCGAGGCGCCGGAAGCCGTGCGGGTCCAGCGGTTGGTCCGCGACCGTCAGATGACCGAGGAACAGGTACGCGCGAGGATGTCGACGCAGGCCACCGACGAGCAACGACGCACGGTCGCCGATGTGGTGATCACGAATGGCGGCAGACGCGCGGACCTCGTGCGTGCTGTCGACGAGGTGTGGCGGGAACGGATCAGTCCCGCGAGCTAGTCGCGTTCAGGCTGGCGACGAGCGAACGGCTCCAACGCAGCTTGGAAGCGGCCGTGTTCGGCGTCAGGACCCGATCTCACAGATCTGTAGTTCGCCGCCCACCGAAAGTGCGAACGTAGATCGGTTGAACCTCAAGGTGGGTGTGTCTTGGCGTGAAGGCTGATAGACAGTGACCGGTCGCGGTTCGTCGAAGGTGACGGTGACCTGCTCTGGCTGCACCAGCAGCGCCCGACCGCTGAGTGTCACTCGGTCCCATTCGTAGAGGTCCACGGCACGCCAAACGGCCAGGAGCCATTTCGCATCTGAGCGCTGAAATAGGGCGGTGCGCAGATCGGCGGTGGCGGCGATGACGTCGACAGTAAGGGGACTGGAGATGAGCACCGGCGCGTCCTTGAGCAGGGAGAGCGTGCGACGGATCGCGTCGAAGCCCGGCTTGGGGGTCCACGAGGAAGGATCG
>JACCUM010000101.1 GCA_013811805.1 Geodermatophilaceae bacterium
CTCGCCCGGGTACGCCGACTGCTCGATCGGGGCGCACACCGGCAGGCACTCGAGGCCTACCGGGGACCACTGCTACCGGCCTCCACTGCGCCGCACGTGGTCGAACTCCGACAACAGCTGGCCGGTCAGATCGCCCGACTCGCCGGACACCGAATCCATGGGGAAGTCGCGACCGGATAGTCGGGGTCCGAACTTCCCCTGGGGGCGCGATGCGGTCTGTCACATGGGCTTGGACGTTGCAGTCGTTGCAACGTCAAGGCAGGCGCCGCGCGTGCGCAAAAATACCCGCGTACAACCCGTACGAGCGTTCTTATTTGGCTAGCATCACTCCGCTGGTACGGAATTTGGCCGACACCGTTGACTTCAGCTGAGCCTGTCCTAACCCGTAGTGCAGTTGGGACACTCTAAGCGCGACCCCGGGAGACCGGGGTCTGACCCGACGGCGGATGGAGTGCCAAGTCGTGACCCAGATCAACCTCACCGTGGACGGCATCAAAGAGTCAGCCGAGGTCGAACCTCGAGTGCTGCTGGTGCACTACCTACGGGAGAACCTCGGCAAGGTCGGCACCGTGGTCGGATGTGACACCAGCAACTGCGGCGCCTGCACCGTGCATCTCGACGGCGAGTCGGTGAAGTCCTGCTCGGTCCTGGCCGTACAAGCCGACGGCTGCGAGGTGACCACGATCGAGGGCCTGTCGCGCAACGGCGAACTGCATCCGATGCAGCAGGCCTTCCACGACAAACACGGGCTGCAGTGCGGATTCTGTACGCCTGGAATGATCATGGCGGCGCTGGATCTGCTCAAGGAAAATCCGAGCCCCAGCGAACACGAGATCCGGGAAGGCATCGAGGGCAACCTCTGCCGGTGTACCGGCTACCAGAACATCGTCAGCGCCATCCAACAGGCCGCTGGACAGAGCTCCGCCGGCCAAGTCGCCAGTGACCAAGACTCCACTGGACAAAGCTCCACAGGACAGAGTTCCGCTGGTCAGAACACCGCTGACCAGGGCTCCACCGAACAGGCTTCCGGGCAGCAGGAGCAGTCCACTCAGCACATCGTTCCCGGCGAGACCGGCGATGCGACTGCCGCCGTACCTGCCGGACACAGCGCCGGTGCACCCGCCGGAGACATCGCCGACGACGCCGCCGCCGGCCAGAGCACAGGAGGTGCCGCGTGAGCATCACCGAAGACCGCGTCGAAGCATCTGGTCATGCCGCCAGCGACCGCGAGGTCGGCAAGTCCCGCAAACGCAAGGAAGACCAGCGCCTGATCACCGGGCGAACCATGTGGACCGACAACCACACCCTGCCCGGAATGCTGCACATGGGCATCCTGCGCAGCCCGGTCGCGCACGCCAGGATCAGCAGCGTCGACCTTTCCGGCGCGCTCGAGCGTCCCGGCATCGTCGCGGCCTTCTCCGGCCAGGACTTCGCCGACGAGCAGGGCAGCATCCCGTGCGCCTGGCCAGTCACGCCGGACATGGTCAATCCCGGCCACCCGTCGATCGCGGTGGATCAGGTCAATCACGTCGGTGAGGCCGTTGCGATCGTGCTGGCCCGTACGAAGTCCGCCGCGCAGGACGCCCTCGAAGCCATCGACGTGGACTACGAGGCGCTGCCGACCGTCCTGGACATGGAGGAAGCGGTCAAGGACGACACGCACCTGGTGCATTCCCACACAGAGTCCAACACCAGCTTCCACTTCGTCTTCGATGCCGGGGAGGTGGGCACGGGCAGCTCCACTGACGAGGCGTTCGACAACGCCGAGGTGACGGTCAGCCGCCGGTTCATCCAGCAGCGGTTGATCCCGGCCTTCATGGAGCCCCGGTCCTTCCTCGCCGACTTCCAGGGCGGCGGAGTGACCCTCTGGGCAGCGACCCAGGTGCCGCACATCGCCCGGGTGATGATCGCGCTGAGTCTTGGCATTCCGGAACACAAGGTCAGGGTGATCGCGCCCGACGTGGGCGGCGGGTTCGGCGGCAAGCTGCAGGTGACGCCGGAGGAGTTCCTTGTGATCATGGCCTCCCGCCGGGTGGGCAAGCCGGTCAAGTACACCGAGACGCGCAGTGAGTCGCTGCTCTCGGCCCACCACGGGCGCGACCAGATCCAGTACATCGACATCGCGGCCAAGCGGGACGGCACGGTGACCGGGCTCAAGGTCCGCCTGCTCGCCGACATGGGCGCCTATCTCCGCCTGGTCAGCCCCGGCGTACCGGTGTTGGGCGCCTTCATGTTCCCGGCGATCTACAAGTTCCCGGCCTACCAGTTCGTCTGTGATGGCGTGTTCACGACCAAGACACCGACCGACGCCTACCGCGGCG
>JACCUM010000111.1 GCA_013811805.1 Geodermatophilaceae bacterium
GCGCATCGGTGCCGAAGACCACGGCGAAGTTGCACGGCTCACGCGCGGCGACGCTGGTGTAGACCAGGCCGAAATCGAGAACAGCGATGTTGGACTCGGGCAGGTCGAAGCCGTAGGCCTCCTCTACTGCGGGCAGGCCGTCGTTACGAGTCGGGAACTCGGCTGCGGTGCACAGCGTGGCCGCCTCCGGGTCCTCCTCCGCCAACGCGGCCCAGTCGCTGATAGTGGAGATGTCGAACTCCTCGGCCGCGTCGGGATTGACGGCGATGGCATAGG
Source organism: Geodermatophilaceae bacterium (assembly GCA_013811805.1). Taxonomy (GTDB): domain Bacteria; phylum Actinomycetota; class Actinomycetes; order Mycobacteriales; family Geodermatophilaceae; genus JACCQS01. The sequence continues at coordinate 277 of JACCUM010000111.1, forward strand.
CGTTGTTGGCGCCGGCCATGGCGGTCCAGGTAATCCCGTTCTCGGCGTCGGCCTCCTTGACGGCCTCGAACTGCGGTTCCTCGCCGGAGATGGGATCGGTGTTGCCCAGCGGTCCCAGCCACGCTGTGCCGGTGTACTCCCAGTAGACGTCCACCTCGCCAGACTCCAGAGCGCCACGCACGACTGGGGTGCCGACCAGGCCGGTGTTGTCATCCACCGTCGCGCCGGCTGCCTCGAGGGCTTGTACCGTGATCGCCCCGAGGATCAGCTGCTCGGTGAATTCCTTCGAGCCGACCGAGATCTCGACGCCGGACAGGTCGACGCTCCCGGCGACCGAATCGCCGCCACCGCCGGAGTCGCCGGAGCCTGCGCCGGAGTCGTCGCTCCCGCCGCATGCCGACAAGCCGAGCGCACTGGCCAGTACAAGGGCGATCACCGCACGGTTCGGGTGTCCGCCGATGGCTGCGATGTGGGTCGTCAAAACGTCTCCTTTGGTCGTACGGTTCTGAGTATTAGAGTCCTCTTGGCCGGAGAACCTCCTCAACCACGCCGAGAACGTGATCGAGAAGCAGGGCAAGCACGGCGGTCAGGATACTCCCGACCACGATGACCGGGGTCCGGCTTTGCACGATGCCGCCGAAGATGATTCCGCCGAGGCCGCCGGCATTGGTGAACGCGCCGATCGTAGCGGTGCCGACGTTGATCACCGCCGCCGTGCGAACCCCAGCAAGGATGACCGGCACAGCGAGCGGCAACTCGATGCTGCGAAGGACCGTGCCGTTCGACATCCCCATGCCTCTGGCTGACTCGATCAGAAACGGGTCGATCTGCTGGAGCCCGACGATGGTATTGCGCAGAATCGGAAGGAACGCATAGACGACCAAAGCGAAGACGGCGCCCTTGAAGCCGGGTGCAAACAGGATCGCGAACAGGACGATGACCCCCAGCGAGGGGACGGTCTGCCCTAGGTTTCCCAGCGCCACGACGACCGGGGTCAAGCGGGTGGCGGCTGGCCGGGTAACAAGGATGCCCAGCGGAACCGCCAGGACGATGACGGCCAGCGTCGATATCCCGACGAGCTGCAGGTGCACGAGCGTGGCGTCAATGATCCGGTCGAAGGTGAGCAGCCGCCTTTCTACATCGTCGAGATCTGCCCTCGCGACATAAGTTCCGACCGCGACACAGACCAGCGCCAGTACTGCAGGAAAGCCGAGGTATCGACGGGCCTTGACTGCCACGGACATTGAGCGGGATCCGGGTTGGCGCGTTCCTCGGGTCGGGTCGGTGCCTCCGACCAGAGCCAGCGCGTCGTCGTTGCCGAGGAAAGCCTCGTCCTCGCCATGAGGGGGGACATCGCCGACGAGAGTCCGGTCGCTCACTGCGCCGCAATCGCGTTGGCCGGCGGCTCCTGACCCGCGCGCACGCGCCGGCGATCATCGAGCACCCGTTTGTGCGCAGCGGCGCGCATCACCTCGACGGCAGACATGATCACCCGCATGTCGATGGTGCCCAGAAAGGCCCCGGAGCCGTCCACGACGACGACGACGCCAACCCTGCTGCCGAGCATCGACTCGAGGGCGCCGACCAGGGTCGCGGTGGGTTCCACAATGGCGCGCACCTCTAACCCGACGCGGTCCAGGGAACCCTCGCCCTGCAGCGCTCGCGCCTCCACCCACCGCACCGGGCGTCGCTGCTCGTCGAGAAGGAGCACCCACCCATGGTCGGAGGAGTCCAGCGCGCGCCGTGCCGCCTCGCGTCCCGCGCTGATCTGAGAGGTCGGCCAGTCAGCGAGGCTGACCTCGCGCACCCTCGCCAATCCCAAGCCTTTGAGCGAGGCGCCGGATCCGATGAACTCCTTGACGAAGTCGTCCGCGGGCGCCGCGAGCACCGTCTCAGGCGTGTCGTATTGGGCGACGGTCGAACCCTCGCGCAGGATCGCTATCCGATCACCCATCTTGATCGCCTCGTCGATGTCGTGGGTGACGAAGACGATGGTCTTACCGATCTGGCCCTGTAGCCGCAGGAACTCGTTCTGCAGCCGCTCCCGACTGATCGGATCGAGCGCCCCGAACGGCTCGTCCATGAGCATCACCGGAGGGTCGGCGGCAAGGGCACGGGCTACGCCGATGCGCTGCCGCTGTCCGCCGGAGAGCTCCTTCGGGTATCGACCGAGATATGTCGCCGGGTCCATGCCCACGAGATGCAGCAGCTCGTCCAGTCGGTCGGCGATCCGCTGCCGCGACCAGCCAAGCAGCCGCGGCACCGCGGCGATGTTGCGTCCGATGGTCTGATGGGGAAAGAGGCCGACCTGCTGGATGACGTAGCCGATCCGGCGGCGAAGCTCGTCTGGATCGGCTCGAGTGACGTCCTCGCCCTGCAATCGAATGATGCCGGACGACGGCTCGATGATCCGGTTGATCATCTTGAGGGTCGTGGTCTTCCCGCAGCCCGAAGGGCCCACGAGGATGACTATCTCCCCTTCCGGGATGGTCAGGTCGAGTTTGTCCACCGCCGGCCTCGCCTGGCCGGGATAGTTCTTCGTCAGCTGCTCGAGGGCGATCATGTCGGTCATCAGCGGACCCCCTTCGAGGTGGTCAGACGGGACAACAGGAGGAACGCTGCGTCGAGAAGCATGCCGATGACCACGACTCCCAGGGTGCCCAGCAGGGCTAGATTGACTGCGTTCGGGCTGGTGATGACCCGCAGGCCAGCGAAGATCAACTCGCCCAGCCCTGGGCCGCCGATGATCGTGCCCAGGGCGGCAACACCCACGAGCAGGACCGCGGACACGCGGACCCCGACGAGGACAACCGGCCAAGCGAGTGGGAACTCGATGCTGAGCAGCCGCCGCCACCGCCCCATTCCCACGCCCTTCGCCGATTCGACGATCGCGGCATCAACACCGCTCAGGCCGGTGACGGTGTTCCTGACGATCGGGAGTAGCGAATACAGCACCAATGCAACGATGACGGGCATTGCGCCGATGGTGCCGAGCAAACTGAGCAACAGTGCATACATTGCCAGGGAAGGCACGGTGAGGATGACGCCGCACACGTTCAGGACGGCGTTGCGCAGGTGCGGCCGCTGGTAGACCGTGATACCTAGGGCTATTCCGATCACTCCGCCGATGAGCAGTCCGACGAGCACAACGGCGAGGTGATCGAGTGACAGTTCGAGGAGGCGGTCGTAATTCTCGACGGCGTACTCGACGAAGTTCACGCCGGCTGATCGATGCTCAGCAGCGGTGCACCGTCGCGCGGCAACATCGCTGCACGTTATCAGCCGACGCGGTAACGAGGCCCACCTTTCGATCCAGGCCAGCGGCGCCGGGTTCTACAACTCCGGTGCTGGAGCACGAGCACCTGCCGCTGGCTGTCAAAGCAGTAGCGTTTCAGCGCATATGTAACGCCACTAGAGTTCGCTGAGACCGACGAGCGGGTGCTGTATGCCGCCATGCAGCGGTATAGCTTCCCAACGATTGTCTCGGCGGCAGGCGGTCTGCCGCTTGCGACGCTGGCGCCGGTCGTGGCCCGCCGCCTTCTTACCGACCGGTGGACGGTCTGGAGTCACATGGCGCGCGCCAACCCTCAATGG
>JACCUM010000153.1 GCA_013811805.1 Geodermatophilaceae bacterium
CTCGCGGCCGAAACTGCGGCTTCCCGGGGCGCATTGGTAATGCCCGAAGCCGGAAATCGGCTGGTAGCCGTGCCCCACGTACAGCGCCATTGCCTCGGGCTGCACCTGTCCGGTCTCCAGCACGATCGCGGTGTAACCCAGCCGGCGAGCGCCATCCTCTGCGGCTACCAGCAGTGCCCGGGCGTAACCCTGCCGGCGATACTCCGGCCGGACATACATCCGCTTGATCTCCGCGACGTGCTCCTCGTGGCGGCGCAGCCCGACGCAGCCGATCGGGTGACCCTGCGCGTCCATGGCCAACAGGAATGTTCCCGACGGGGCCTCGAACTCATCCGCGGACATGGGTGAGTCGTCCTCACCGCCGTACAGGCGCCGGTAGACCGCTTGAACCTCCCCGATCAGCTCCATGCTCCGCGGGTCATCTGCAGACACCTCGACGAACTGGAGGGCCGGGGACTGCCCCGAGCTGACGGCGGTCATCGGTCAAGCCTCGCACGCGGTTCCGGAGTACGGTGACGGTGCTATGGACCTGTCCGAGATCACACATACCAGCCTGCTCGGCATCTACCTCAACGATCACCTGGCCGGGGCCACGGCGGGTGTGTCGCTGGTGGAGAGAACGGCGCAGGAACATCAAGGAACGCCAGCCGGTGCGCCGCTGAGCCAGCTGGCCACCGAGATCGCCGAGGACCGGCAGTCACTGCTCGACATCATGTCCGCCCTTGATGTCGAGGTGCAGCAGTACAAGCTGGCCGCCGCTTGGGTGGCCGAGCGAGTGGGCCGGCTGAAACTCAACGGGCATCTGCTCAGCCGCTCGCCGTTGAGTTCGCTGGTCGAGCTCGAGGGCTTGAAGCTAGGCGTCGAGGGCAAAGTGTCCCTCTGGGCCAGTCTGCGGGCGCTTGCCGACTCCGAACCGCGCCTGGACCAGACCCGGCTGGACGAGCTGATCGCGCGCGGCGAAGAACAGTCACGGACCCTGGAGAAGCTCCGTCTTGCCGCGGCCGTGGAGGCCCTCATCTGAGCGCCGCCGCTCAGAAACGTTGAGCTGCGCCGATGCACCCGCCGACCCAGTCGTATCAGCCAGTGCCGGCCCCCCACTATGGGGTGGGGCCGCAGCTGGCCGAAGCACGCACCCGGGCGTTCGCGGATCTCATGGCCAATCGTCGGACCATCCGCGAGTTCAGCGTCGAGCCGATACCTGCCGGCGTGGTGGAGGCGGCGGTACGGGCGGCTGGCACGGCCCCGAGCGGGGCGAACATTCAGCCTTGGCGATTCGTGGTGGTAACTGATCCGCAGCGCAAGCGGGCGTTGCGCGAAGGCGCAGAGGCCGAGGAGCGGGACTTCTACAGCCGCCCGGGGGCCCGGGAGTGGCACACCGCTCTCGCGGCGCTGGGCACCGACTGGCGCAAACCGTTCCTCGAACGCGCCCCAGCGATCATCGCCGTATTCGAAGTCCACAAGGGACCGCACTCGCCCCGCCCGTACTACGTCAAGGAGTCCGTCGGCATCGCCGTCGGTTTGCTGCTCGCGGCCCTGCATCACGCCGGGCTCGCGACCTTGACCCATACGCCGAGCCCGATGCGCTTCCTCAACCAGATCCTCGACCGTCCGGCCGAGGAGCGCCCGTTCGTGCTCATCCCGGTGGGCTACCCGGCGACCTCGGCCACGGTGCCGACGATCACCCGCAAGCCATTGAACGAGGTGCTGGTCTGGTCGTGAGATCCGGGGTCATTCGGGTCGTCGCCTAGCATTGGTGGCCTTGTGATCACCGCGACAGACCTGGAACTTCGCGCGGGCACCCGAACTCTTCTTACCGGTGTCACGCTGCGCGTCCAACCCGGCGACCGGATCGGTTTGGTCGGCCGTAATGGGGCCGGTAAGACCACCACGCTCACCGCGCTGGCCGGTGAGGCGCTTACCGCCGACGGAGAGATAGACCGCAGAGGCGAGCACGGCTACCTGCCACAGGACCCACGGACTGGGGACCTCGACGTTCTCGCCCGCGACCGGGTCTTGTCGGCTCGCGGGCTGGACGCCCTCATGCACGACCTAGCCAAGACTCAGGTCGCCATGGCCGAGCACGCTGACGGTCCGCAGCGAGATGCGGCTATCCGCCGGTACGGGAACCTGGAGGACAGGTTCGCCGCCCTGGGGGGATATGCCGCCGAGAGCGAAGCCGCCCGGATCTGTGCCAACCTCGGGTTGCCCGACCGCGTCCTCGGCCAGCCGCTGCGCACCCTGTCGGGCGGCCAGCGCCGGCGTGTCGAGTTGGCGCGGATCCTCTTCTCCGCAGCCGAGACCCTGCTCCTGGACGAGCCCACCAACCATCTCGACGCCGATTCGATCACCTGGCTACGGGACTTCCTGCGCAGTCACAGTGGGGGACTGATCGTAATCAGTCACGATGTCAGCCTGCTCGAGCACGTTGTGAACAAGGTCTGGTACCTCGACGCAGGCCGCGCCACCATCGATCAGTACAACGTGGGCTGGAAGGCGTACCTGATTCAGCGGGACACAGACGAGCGTCGGCGCCGACGTGAGCGGGCCAATACCGAGCGCAAGGTCGATCAACTGCGTGGTCAGGCCGACAAGATGCGAGCCAAGGCGACCAAGGCCCGGGCGGCGCATTCGATGGATCGCCGAGCGGACCGGCTCATGGCCGGGCTCGCGGACGTGCGGCAATCCGATCGGGTGGCCAAAGTACGTTTCCCGACACCGGCTCAGTGCGGGCGTACCCCGCTGCTCGGGACCGGTCTGTCGAAGTCCTACGGCAGCCTCGAAGTCTTTCTCGACGTCGATCTCGCCGTGGACAAAGGCGCCCGCGTCGTCATCCTGGGGCTCAACGGAGCAGGCAAGACCACCCTGCTGCGGGTGCTGGCCGGACAGGAACCCGCCGACAGCGGCGAGGTGCAACCGGGTCACGGACTGCGGATCGGCTACTACGCGCAGGAGCACGAGACGCTGGACGTGGATCGCACCGTGTTGGAAAACATGCGCGCCACCGCACCGGAGTCCACCGACGGCGAACTACGCAAGATCCTCGGCGCATTCCTCTTTAGCGGCGACGCGGCCTCTCAGCCAGCCGGGACTTTGTCCGGCGGGGAGAAGACCCGCTTGGCGCTGGCCAGCCTGGTCAGCTCCGGGGCCAACGTGCTG
>JACCUM010000160.1 GCA_013811805.1 Geodermatophilaceae bacterium
ACAGCACTGTGCCGGTGGCCGCGAAGCCCAGGTACATCAGGACGACCAGGATCAGCGGCAGGCACGCGCCGTACACCCCGAACTGGGCCCGGCTGGAGATCATCTGCGGGATACCCATCCGCGGCCCCTGGGCCGAATGCAGCGCCATCACGATGCCGCCGGCGATGTTGCCGATCAACAGCCCGAGAATCGCCCACAGCGCGTCCGCGCCGAACACGACGGCCAGTGCACCGTCGACGATCGCGGTGATCTGCATGTTGGCGCCGAACCACAGGGTGAACTGATCCCGCGGACTGCCGTGCCGCTCGCTGTCGGGTATCACATCGATCGTTCGGCGCTCCACCTGAACAGCCATCTGACGTCCTTCCTCCGCGACGCGTACCCCAGCCCGATGATTCTCTCGCCGTTCTACGATCATGAGCGCTCCAGGTGAGGTTTCGCTGTACCGGGGCGCTCACGATCATGAGATCGGCACCAGACAGAGGTCGGCGGGCTATCTCGACCGGTCCGTACCCGCGTGCACCGGGTCGGGGAGTGAGCGGGGTGCCGCTAGGTCGCGCGGCGGCGGGCGACGACGAAGCGGTCGCGGCCGGTCAGATCCTGATGCGTGGTTGCCGAGGAAAAGGCGTTCGTACGGTCGACAAGTTTGCGTACGGCCGCGCCCTGGAGGTCGGCATGTTCCATCACGAACAGCCCACCCTGCCTGAGCAGGCGGACCGCCGCCAGCATGACGTGTCGCGGCACGTCCAGTCCGTTCTGCCCGCCGCCGAACAACGCGTGCGGCGGATCGTGCTCGGCCACTTCCCGGTCCAGCGGCACAGCATCATCGGGGATGTAGGGCGGATTGCTGATCAGGATGTCGACCGTGTCAGCGAGGTCGGCCAGCAGTCCCGGATCACTGACATCACCCAGCTCGATCCGGACCGTACGGAGGCCGTCCGAGTCAGAGTCGGCGCCGTCGAGGAGCGCCGCCGCGTTGACCCGCGTCAGTGTCACGGCGGCGGGATCGACGTCGACGGCGACGACGCGAGAGCCCGGTACCTCCATCGCCACCGACAAGGCGATGGCGCCCGAGCCGGTGCACAGGTCTACGACCAGCGCTTCGCGACCGGCGGTCAGCAGCCGGTTGGCTTCGTCCACCGCCTCCTGGGTGACGACTTCTGTTTCCGGACGGGGCAGGAACACACCGGGTGCGGCCAGCAAGCTCAGGTAACGGAACGCGGCGCGTCCGAGGATGTGCTGCAACGGCTCTCGCGCCTCGCGCCGTCGTACCAGCGGTTCGAGAACGGCCTCAAAGCCCTCCGGCACGGAGGGCGGCAGGGCCAGGATGAGTTGCGGTACGCCGAGCGCGTGCTCGGCGAGTGCGATCGCGTCGACGCGCGGGCTGGGCACGCCGGCGGCGGCCAATCGATCGGTCGCCTGCGCAAGCGCCGTACGCAACCGGGCATCCTCTTTTCCGCTCAGGCCAACGCCTCCCGGAGCAGGGTGATCTCGGAGCCGCGTTCGGCTGGCCCGCCGGGGGTCTCCAGGATCACCGGCGCACCGGCGGTACGGACCACCGCGATGAGCGCGTCGGTCTCGATCTCGCCATTGGTCAGGCCGGCGTGACGGTCCCGGCCGGAGTCGGCAGCGTCTCGAGAGTTGTTGCAGTGCACCAAATCGATCCGGCCGGTGATCGCTCGTACGGCGTCGACGGAAGTGCCCAGGTCGATCCCTCCGGCCCAGGCGTGGCAGGTGTCGAGGACGAAGCCGGCACCGAACTCGCCGACCGCGGCCCAGAGCTTGTCGATCGCCTCCAGCCGGCGGGCCATTGCCTTGTCGCCGCCAGCGGTGTTCTCGATCAGGATCGGCAGCGGAAATCCGCCTTCGTCGGTTGCCTGGCGGGCAAAGACCTTGTGCCAGTTGTCGAAGCCGATTGCCTCGTCGTCGTCGGCCAGGACATGCCCGCCGTGCACGATCAGGCCCTTGGCGCCGATCGCGGCCGCAGCCTTCGCGTGTGAGCCCAGCAGTTTCCGGCTCGGGATCCGGATCCGGTTGTTCGTCGTCGCGACGTTCAGGACGTACGGCGCGTGTACGTAGATGTCGAGATCGCTGGCCAGGAACTCCTCGGCTCGGGGATGCGGGCGTGGGGCCTTCCAGCCCTGCGGATCGGCCAGGAAGATCTGCACCGCACCGGCCCCGGAGGCCAGCGCCTCGGCGAACGGATCGGCGTCGTCGTCACGCGCGCCGACGTGGACACCGAGTACGGGGACAGCCACGGCCACCGAGCCTAATGACCTCCTCGGACAGCGGACGGGCGACCGCGTCAGCGCGTCCGGCCGGACAGACTGCTGCGGGCCAGATGTCGTAGGTTTGCCGAGAACACGCGCGGCGCGCCCCCTGCATTCCTGCGACATCAGCGGAGGCGCGCGGCTGATCACCACGGCCGGCGATCGGGGCGAGGCGGTGGCTGGTCTGTCCCGGTGGGGCATCTGTCGGTGCCGAGGGGTAATCTGAACAACGGTCCGCTGCGCTGCTCGTACCGGAGTTCTCACATCGAGCACGTTCCCGCCGAGCGCGTTCTCACGAGTGCTGTGCAGCGGCCGACATGTGTGCAGACCCTCCTGCTGCGGAACGTCCGCGGCCGTCTTAGTCCAGAGGAGGTGGGTAACTCACGTGCGTCACTACGAAATCATGGTCATCCTCGACCCAGAACTCGAGGAG
>JACCUM010000186.1 GCA_013811805.1 Geodermatophilaceae bacterium
TCGGCACCACCCGCCTGATCGACAACCTCCCGGTCACGTTGAAAGCGCCAAGCAGCCCAGAGGGCGAGGTTCGTCACTGATGCTGCGAACGATGCTCAAGTCCAAGATCCATCGGGCCACCGTCACCCATGCGAATCTGCACTACGTCGGCTCGGTCACCGTGGACGAGGACCTGCTCGACGCAGCAGACCTGCTGCCCGGCGAACAGGTGGCGATCGTCGATGTCACGAACGGAGCGCGACTGGAGACCTACGTCATTCCAGGTGAGCGCGGCAGCGGCGTGATCGGCATCAACGGGGCGGCTGCCCACCTCGTGCATCCCGGCGACGTGGTCATCCTGATCAGCTACGGGCAGATGGACGAGACCGAGGCCAAGAGCTACCTGCCCAAGATCGTGCATGTGGACGTGGCTAATCGCATGGTGTCCCTGGACCACGATCCGGCTTCGCCGCCGAGCGGAGTGCAGCACTTGCGTCGCGGCGACGATGTAAGACGCCCTAACCTTCTGGCATGAGGGCTGGCCTGAGTCCTGGCATGTGCCGCGGCCGCCAGGACCGTCAGGAGTGAGCGTCAGCCAAACCGTGGCCCGGTTACCCCGCCAACTGAAGGCTTCCGGCCCAGGCTGGTCCCGGCAGGCCGACGTCTGCGTGGTCGGGTCCGGAATCGCCGGTCTGCGTACGGCGTTGCACGCCCGCTCGTGCGGCCTGTCGGTCGTCCTGGTGACCAAGGTCAACATCGACGACGGCTCTACCCGGTGGGCCCAGGGTGGCATCGCCGCGGTACTGGACCCGACCGACACCCCGGCCGCTCATGCCGCCGACACGCATGCGGCGGGAGTAGGACTCTGCGATCCCGAAGCGGTCGACGTCCTGGTCCACGAGGGACCCGATCGACTCCGCGAACTGATGGAGTTGGGTGCGGCCTTCGACCGCAATCCCGACGGCTCGCTGTCATTGACTCGGGAAGGCGGTCACCACGCTCGGCGGATCGTGCACGCCGGAGGCGATGCGACCGGGGTCGAAGTCCAACGCGCTCTGCATACCGCGATCCTTCGCGATGCAGGGGTCGACCTGATCGAGCATGCGATGGTCTTGGACCTGTTGCTTTCAGCCGACGGCCGCGCAGCGGGGGTGTCGTTGCATGTCCTGGGCGAAGGGAGCACCGATGGGGTCGGGGCGGTCCTTGCCCGCGCCGTGGTCCTGGCCACCGGCGGAATGGGTCAGATATACGCGTCGACGACGAACCCCTCGGTCTCCACCGGGGATGGAGTAGCCCTCGGAATGCGTGCCGGGGCGGTGGCGGCCGACCTGGAGTTCGTCCAGTTCCATCCGACGTCGCTCTACCTGGGCCCCGGAGCTACCGGTCAGCAGCCGCTGATCAGTGAGGCGATGCGCGGCGAGGGGGCCTTTCTGATCGACGGCCGGGGTGAGCGCTTCATGACCGGAATCCATCCGCTGACCGATCTCGCGCCGCGGGATGTGGTCGCGAAGGCCATCACCAGGGTCATGCTCGCCGAGGGCACTGATCATGTGCGCTTGGACGCCAGGGGGATTCACGATCTCGACACCCGGTTCCCGATCATCATGGCCTCCTGCCGCGCAGCTGGCATCGAACCGCAGAATGAGCCGATCCCGGTCCGTCCGGCTGCTCACTACGCGTCGGGCGGGCTGCGGACCGATGTCTGGGGCGCAACGACAGTGCCGGGCTTGTACGCGTGCGGCGAAGTCGCCTGTACGGGCGTGCACGGAGCCAACCGACTGGCCTCCAACTCGCTGCTCGAAGGCTTGGTCTTTGCCGCTCGGATCGGCGAAGTTCTCAGCAAAGAGCTTGCCCCGCAGGCGGAGCCGGCGCCCGCAAATGGTCCGTACGGTGCGCTGGATCCCAGTATCCGAGCCGGCCTGACCGCTGCCATGTCCACCCACGTTGCAGCTCTTCGCTCTGCCCACGGCCTGGCCGAGGCAGGCCAGGCCTTGGCGGAGTTGTCCACCCGCAGCGTCCAGGACGGCGGGCCCGTGGCCTGGGAGGTCACCGACCTGCTCACGGTGGCCAGCGCCTTGACGGCGGCCGCGATCGCGCGTACTGAGACGCGTGGCTGCCACTGGCGGGAGGATCACCCCGAGGCCGATGCCTCATGGCTCGGCAGGATCGAGGTGACTCTCGCGGACGACGGCACGTTGCAGACTGACTTCAGGCCGCTCGATGATTCGGCGAAGTACGTTGTCGCGCAAGGGGCCGAAGTATGAGTCATCCCAGCGGGTTTGCCGGGACGGGATTGGACTCAGCATGGGTCAAGGACCTCGTGGCGCGGGCGCTCGCCGAGGATCTCGGCGTCCCGGTCAGCAGTCCCCACGCCGGGCACGACGTCACGGGCGAGGCCACCATCCCCGCCGACCAGGTGGACACCGCTGATGTCGTGGCTAGGTCAGCCGGGGTGCTGGCCGGCCTACCAGTCGCACTGGCGGTGTTCTTGGCGTGTTGTCCCCATGCCGAGATCGCGTTGCCCCGCACGGACGGTGACAATGTGGGGCGAGACGACGTCGTCGCGACCATCACGGCGCGCACCCGAGGCATCCTGGCCGCCGAGCGGACTGCCCTGAACCTGCTCTGCCGAGCCAGTGGGATTGCAACCCTCACCCGGGCGTGGGTGGGCGCCGTTGCAGGAACCGGCGTGCAGATCCTGGACACCCGCAAGACCACGCCCGGTCTGCGGGCGCTGGAGAAGTACGCCGTCCGGGTCGGCGGTGGACAGAACAAACGCTTTGGGCTGTACGACGTCGCAATGATCAAGGACAACCATGTGCTGGCGGCGGGCGGGGTTGTACCGGCCATGAAGCTCGTCCGCCAACGCTTCCCGGACGTCGCGCTGCAGGTGGAGGTGACCACAGTGGACATGGCCCGGGAGGCCGTGGCGGCCGGTGCGGCATTCTTGCTCTGCGACAACATGTCACCTGAACTGCTCCGCGACGTGGTCCTTGCCGTCGGGGGGAAGGCAGAATTGGAGGCCACCGGCGGCCTGACCCTCGAGCGAGCGCGCGAGTACGCCGACACCGGAGTCGACTACCTGTCGGTGGGCGCGCTGACGCACTCGGCACCCATTCTGGATCTCGCGCTCGACCTGCGCAGTTCGTGAGACAGGGATTGCGGACATGTTGCTAGCCATTGATGTCGGGAACACCCAGACCGTCCTGGGGCTGTTCGACGGACCCGAGATCGTCGATTCGTGGCGGGTCAGCACCGACCCGCGGGCAACGTCGGACGAGCTGGCGTTGACGATCTGCGGGTTGCTCGACGAGAAGTGCGTCACGGGTGTCGTGGCCTGCTCCACGGTGCCGCCGATCCGGCGCGAGATCGCCTTGTTGCTCACCCGGCACTTCGCCCATGTGCCGGCGATCGTGATCGGGCCCGGAGTACGGACCGGAGTGCCGCTGCATGTCGACAACCCGCACGAGGTGGGAGCTGATCGGGTGGTCAACAGCCTGGCGGCCTACGAGCGTTACGGCGGGCCGGCGATCGTGGTGGACTTCGGGACGTCGACCAGCCTGGATGTCGTGGGTCCCGGTGGCGAATTCCTCGGCGGCGCACTGGCTCCGGGGATCGAGATCAGCGTCGATGCCCTGACCGAACGGGCGGCGCAGCTGCGAATGGTCGAACTCGTGGCACCGCCACGCGCAATCGGGAAGAACACGGTGAACGCCGTCCAGTCCGGCGTCGTCTTCGGGTTCGCCGGCCTGGTCGATGGACTGGTGGGGCGGATCATCGACGAGCTGGCCGAGTCCCACTCCGCCCGCCCAAGGGTGATCGGAACCGGTGGCCTGGCCCCGCTGGTGATCGCGGCGTCGAAAACCATCGAGGAGCATGACCCAGACCTGACCCTGCATGGCCTTCGGCTGGCCTTCGAACGCAACTGATCGAAGCGACGAGTTGTATCTCGTCTCGTACAGAGCGTGATACATTTCTGGGATGAAGAGCCTCCGCATCGACCCAGAGCTCGAGAAGCGGCTGCAGCGAGCGGCCGCGGTCAAAGGCGAGTCTTTGTCAGAGTTCATCCGGCGGGCTGCCGCCGAACGCGCTGACACCACCCTGCTGGTCAGTGAAGGTGGCGACTTCGATGATGTTCTGGGGATCGTTCGCGGAGGTGGTGGGCGGGCGAGAAGAACCGGGGCGGCCTTCGCCGATCTTGTCGCTGAGGGCGCCGCGAAGGAGTGACCCTCGCCGACGCTGGCCCGCTTGTCGCTCTGATCGACGCTGACGAGACTGACCACGAGGTCTGCCGGTTCGCTCTGGCTGGCCTTCGTCCACCGTTGCTGACAACGTGGCCGGCGTTTACCGAGGCGATGTACCTGCTGTCCCGAGCGGGCGGCCGAGCAGGGCAGGATGCCCTATGGCGGTTGCTGCTGACGGGGCGCCTGGACATCGCCGACCTGTCTCGCTCAGCGCTCGAGCGCAGTTCCCGATTGATGGCTAAGTACGCGGACCTTCCGATGGATCTTGCTGACGCCACGTTGGTCGCCCTCGCCGAGGAGAGAGGGCTCCGGAAGGTGTTCACGTTGGACCGCGACTTCCGGATATATCGCATCCACGGCCGACAGCGGTTCGAGATCATTCCCGGTTGATCCGGCGATGGCGTTCAATTGGGCTGCGTTCGGCGCCCCTCAATCGAACACTGAATCGGGCCAATCGCGGGCGGCACTACGCTCGCCGCGTGACTGACGCCAACGACAGCGACAACGGCGACAGCAGTCTCGACGAGGTCCCGGAGCAGTTACGGATCCGGCGCGAGAAGCTCGACCGGCTACGCGCCGAGGGCGTCGATGTCTATCCCGTCAGCGTCGCCCGGACCCACTCCCTGCGCGACATCCGAGCGGCGTACCCCGACCTGGAACCGAACACCCAGACCGGAGACGTGGTCGGTGTCGCCGGCCGGGTGATCTTCGCCCGCAACACCGGCAAGCTGTGCTTCGCGACCCTCCGCGAAGGCGGCGTCGAGTTGCAGGTGATGCTGGCTCTGGACCGAGTCGGGCCTGAGGACCTGGCCGGGTGGAAGCGGGATGTCGACCTGGGCGACACCATCTTCGTCACCGGCGAAGTGGGCACCTCCCGACGCGGTGAGCTCTCGGTCCTTGCCGATGGCTGGAGGTTCACGGCCAAGGCTCTGCGCCCGCTACCGGTCGCCCATCGGGCGATGAGCGAGGAACTGCGGGTACGGCGCCGCTACGTCGACCTCATCGTGCGGGAGCAGGCCAGGCAGCTGGCTCGCGACCGAGCAGCAGTGCTGCGTGCCCTGCGAGCCACTCTGGACGACGAGGGCTTCACCGAGATCGAAACCCCAATGCTGCAGGTCATTCCTGGGGGAGCCTCGGCGCGCCCGTTCGTGACGCACTCCAATGCGCTTGACCTTGCGCTCTACCTCCGTATCGCGCCGGAGCTGTACCTGAAACGCTGCATCATCGGTGACCTCGATCGGGTTTACGAACTGAATCGAAACTTTCGTAACGAAGGGGTCGACGCCACCCATAGCCCCGAGTTCGCCATGCTGGAGTTCTATCAGTCCTACGCTGACTACGCCGACGTCGCCGCCTTGACGACTCGGCTCATTCAGGCGTGTGCGCGCGCTTTGCACGACGGGTTGATCATTCAACAAGATAACGGGGACACGCTCGACCTGTCCGGGCAGTGGCCGTGGCAGGACTTCTATCAGTCACTCTCTGCCGCGGTGGGGGAAGCTGTTGACCCGGATACCTCCCGAGACCGATTGGTGGAACTCGCCGGGCGCCACAAGCTCGAAGTCCACGGTGCCTGGGGAGTCGGCCGAATTGCCGAGGAACTGTTCGACGGCCTCGTCGCGCACACCCTGATCGGACCAGTATTCGTGAGCGACTTTCCCGTCGAGACCTCGCCGCTCACCCGTGCGCACCGCAGCAAGTCGGGGGTCGCCGAGAAGTGGGACCTCTATATCGGAGGCATCGAACGCGGAACCGGCTATTCCGAGCTCACCGATCCGGTAGAGCAGCGGGCGAGATTCGCGGCCCAGACTGTCCTCGGCGCCGCTGGTGACGACGAAGCGATGGTGCTCGACGAGGACTTCCTTCAGGCACTGGAGTACGCAATGCCGCCGACCGGCGGCGTCGGTCTGGGAATCGACCGCTTGTTGACCGTACTGACCGAAGCGGTGACGCTACGTGACACCATTCTTTTCCCCTTGGTACGGCCGCTCGGCTCTCCCTGAGACCCATGACACTGCGACACGACTGGCAATTGTTTTCGGGCCGTGCTTTAATATCGATCGCGCAACATTCGAACTCGAAACCATTCAGGAGTAACACGTGGCTCGTAAGGTACAGGTCATTCTCACTGACGATCTCGACGGTAACGAGGCCGACGAGACAGTGGGATTCACGCTCGACGGCACGTCGTATGAAATCGACCTTTCAGCAAAGAACTCAAAGGCATTGCGCGACGCTTTCGCTCCGTACGTGGGACACGCCCGCCGGGTAGCCAAAGGCCGTCGTTCCGGCTCCGGAGGGGCTAACCGCACCGCCGCGACGACAGACCGGGCACAGACCCAGGCAATTCGCGATTGGGCGCGTCGCAACGGCCACCAGGTCAGCGACCGCGGACGGATCCCGTCCACCGTCCTGGAGGCGTTCAACTCCGCGCACTGAGCCGCGCCGCCGGGAAACGTTCGCCCTCAGCGCAACCGATGGACGGAACACCTGATCGGCCGTTGGCCGTTGCATCCAGCAGAGCCCGACTACAGTAGAGACGACCGAAGCTGGTCCGCTCCGCGAATGTCGGGTACGACCGGATTCAGCCAGGTCAAGGGAGCGGTGATGTTCGAAAGATTTACCGACCGTGCGCGTCGGGTAGTCGTGC
>JACCUM010000193.1 GCA_013811805.1 Geodermatophilaceae bacterium
CAGCAGCACCGCGTCGGCCTGCGCCCGGACCCGCAACGCAGCCTGCACCCGGTCCACGACGGCGGCATCGGACTGCGCCCACAACCGCTGCTCGCACGCCTCGCGCAGAACCGCGCCGGCCCGATCCAGGACCGAGGTCCCCGACGAAGCCAACAACGAACTCATACCCCGAACATAGACACCAGGTCTGACATTTCGACATTCAAAGCGGCTGCGGGAGAATAACTTTCGAGAATCTTTGGCCACTTCGGTCACACCGACCCCACTCGAAAGCCGTGTGGCACCGAGGAGGTCGCCACCACCCGGTTGCCGGCGGGCCGACCGGGCAACAGCACCGAGGCTCGGCGCGCCAGACCCTAGGATCCGTCAACCAAGCGAGGGTCAGACTCGCGTACCTGACAGCTACGCCCCGACGCTGGGACTGCAGGGCGACAACGCAACTGACTCGGTAGGTGGCTATGTCGTTGCTGCGTCTTTTCGTTCCACGAGGCAACCAGCTCGCGAACCCATGCGGTCGCGCACGGCTGTACCGCTCTCTGGCCAGCAAGCGCCGAGGCGGTTTGTATCTGGCGCCTACGATGCCGCAGTGGCTACGCACACCGGTTTCGAGGAGCTCCGCTTGGACACCGACCCGGTCACGCTTCGAGAGATCGTTGACGACCCTCTACCACTGAGGGAGATTCTCGACGTCGTACAACAAGCGCTGGCCGACAGCGCCGACGAGGACCGGGCCGAACGAAGTCGCTTGTACGGCCAGCGATGCGTCCTGCTTCGACTGCTCGGCGACCTCGACGGCGCTCTCACGGCGGGCAGGCTGAGCCTGCGTTACTCCGGCGACGACCCTGAGCTGGTCACCGTCGCCGGAATCCGGCTGGCACACGTCCATCAGTGGCGTGGGGAGTATCAGACAGCCGACGGGATCTATGCCCAGGCGCTGGAGGGGGCGCCGGACGGCTACCGGTCTTTCACGTGCCTGCATGCGGGCAAGAGCCGGTACGAGCAGGGTGAGGCCGATGCGGCCATCCGGCACTTCGAGAACGCCGTACGACTGCGGTCTACCGGCCCGGTGGACCTCCTAGCCGCGGCCGATCAAGCACTGGCCGCCGCCCGCCGACTCAAGGCTTACACAGATCTGTCAGAGTTATAGCGGCGAACTCTGCCACGATGCTGTAAGGTCATCGTTGATGGAGTCAGCAACGGTGCACACGGCGGCCGGTACCACCGGATGGTCGGTGCGGATGCTGCACTACCTGGATGCGGCCGGGCTGGTCCGTCCACCGCGTAGTCCGAGCGGGTACCGGCTCTATGGTGAGCGCGAGATCGCGCACCTGCGTGAGCTGCGCCAACTACTCGCTGATCACGACCTTCGACCAGCCGATCTGCAGGTCGCTTTGAGGCTGCGCAGCGAGCCGGCGCTTCGGCACGCCGTCGACGAATGGCTCGATGTGAGCGCCGCATCCGAGGCGACGGCATCCGAGACGACCGCTACCGAGATGACCGCTGTAACCGAGAACAAGTCAGGTACGGCCGCGGACATGGAGGGCGCGAGCGACCCGAAATCGCCGCGAGCCACCCACAAGCACCCGACGGGATCCGATCCCTCGACCTCCTGGCTGCGCTTCGAGCAGGACAAGCACTCCCGAGCACTTCTGAGCCACAACAAAACCTAGGAGTACGCAATGAACGCCACGACCACGAGCAAGCCGACTACTACAGCCAGTACCGAGCGACGGACCCTCGGCCCGGATGACTACAAGGTCGCCGATCTCTCGCTAGCCACCTTCGGCCGCAACGAGATCCGGCTCGCCGAGAACGAGATGCCCGGTCTGATGTCGCTGCGCGAGGAGTTCGGCCCGAGCCAGCCGCTGGCTGGTGCGCGCATCGCGGGGTCGCTGCACATGACCGTGCAGACGGCCGTGCTGATCGAGACCCTCACCGCGCTCGGCGCCGACGTGCGCTGGGTCAGCTGCAACATCTTCTCGACCCAGGACCACGCCGCGGCCGCAGCCGTCGTCGGGCCCGGCAGCTCCGAGGCGCCGACCGGAACACCGATCTTCGCCTGGAAGGGCGAGTCGCTGGACGAGTACTGGTGGTGCACTGACCAACTGTTCAAGTTCGCCGACGGTCAGGGTCCGAACATGATCCTGGACGACGGTGGCGATGCCACCCTGCTGGTACATAAGGGTGTCGAGTTCGAAGCGGCCGGCGTCGTCCCGAATCCCGAGACTGCCGAGTCCGAGGAGTACGCGGTCATCCTCAAGCTGCTCACCCGCACCCTGTCCGAGACCCCGGACCGGTGGACCAAGATCGCCGCCGACATCAAGGGCGTCTCCGAGGAGACCACGACCGGCGTCATGCGGCTCTACGAGTTCGCCCGGGCCGACAAGTTGCTCTTCCCGGCGATCAACGTCAACGACTCGGTCACCAAGTCCAAGTTCGACAACCTCTACGGCTGCCGACACTCACTCATCGACGGCATCAACCGTGCAGTGGACGTGATGATCGGCGGCAAGGTCGCCGTCGTCCTCGGGTACGGCGATGTCGGCAAGGGCTGCGCGGAAAGCCTACGGGGACAAGGCGCTCGGGTGATCGTCACCGAAATCGATCCGATCTGTGCGCTGCAGGCATCCATGCATGGCTACCAGGTGGCTCGGCTCGAGGACGTCGTGAGCACCGCGGACATCTTCATCACCGCGACCGGCAACAAGGACATCATCACCGCCGAGGACATGGGCAAGATGAAGCACCAGGCGATCGTCGGCAACATCGGCCACTTCGACAACGAGATCGACGTCGTCGGACTGGGCCGTACGCCCGGCATCGTCCGGAACACCATCAAGCCGCAGGTCGACGAATGGATCCTGCCCGACGGCCACTCGATCATCATGCTGTCCGAGGGCCGGCTGTTGAACCTCGGTAACGCCACCGGTCACCCCAGCTTCGTGATGTCCACCTCGTTCACCAACCAGGTGCTCGCCCAGATCGAGCTGTTCGCCCATGGCGAGCGGTACGAGACCGACGAGCCGCAGGTGTACGTCCTGCCGAAGGCGCTCGACGAGAAGGTGGCCCGGCTGCACCTCGACGCCCTCGGAATCCGGCTGACCGAGCTCTCCAAGGAGCAGGCTGCCTACATCGGCGTCGACGTTGCCGGACCGTACAAGTCCGACCACTACCGCTACTGAGCGACGCGAACATCGCTAGCGGCACAACGGTTGGGGAGCCGGCCGCGGCCTCCGCCGGTCAGGTGGAGGCGATCGATCGGATCGCCTCCGCCCGCCGGGACATGCCCCTGGTCGTTGGCATTCCGACCCGCCACCCCGCTCCTGGCCCGCTGACCGGCCGGCTGATCGCGGCCTGCCTGCATCTCACTCCAGAGACCGTCGTTCTCGTCGAGGCGCTGCGCGGCCTCGGTGCGCGATTGCGACTCTGCGCTGCCAACCCACTGTCCACTCAGGACGGTGTCGCTGCCCATCTACGTCGGATGCCGGGCGTGGAAGTCGTTCTGGGCACTGCCGACTGGGACGGCTACCGGTGGGCCGTCGACGCGGTCGCCGCGCAGGGTGCCGATCTGGTGATCGACGACGGGGCCGACCTCATCTTGGCCATCGAGGCCAATCCGGCGGACGGGAACCGGCGGTTGATGGGAGCCTGCGAGAACACGTCCACCGGAGCGCTCAGACTGCAGACCGCCCAGGAGGCAGGTGGTCTCACGGTCCCGGTCTTCGCGATCACGAGGAGCGCTGCCAAACGGCTCTACGACGACCTGCACGGAACCGGTCAGTCCGTTCTGGACGCGCTGCTGCGGACGACGAACCTGCTGCTGGCCGGCCGAGTGGCCGTCGTCGCCGGGTACGGCACCTGCGGGCGCGGGATCGCCACCCGGCTCCGGGCCCTCGGCGCCCGAATTGTGGTCACCGAGATCTCTCCGCAGGCAGCGCTCGACGCCAGTCTGGATGGACTCGCCGTGCGGCCGATGATCGATGCCATCCGAGACGCTGATCTTGTGGTCACCGCCACCGGCAGTCGCGACGTGGTGACCGAGCAGCACCTGATCCAGGCCAAGGACGGCGTGATCCTGGCCAACGCCGGACATTTCGACGTCGAGATCGACGCCGAGTGGCTGCGCAAGTCCGGGCCGAGCACGCCCGTACGTCCCGGCCTGGAGTCCTACTCACTGCCCAGCGGGCAGGAAGTTCTGCTGGTCGCAGAGGGCCGCGTGGTGAATCTTGCCGCGGCCGAGGGGCACCCTTCGGCCGTCATGGACGTCACCTTTGCCACCATTGCCCTCTGCCTCCTCGAACTCGGCGCCGCCCACACAACAACGGTCGAACACACTGGAAGACAAGGCCATCCAGCCGGAGTGCTCAGCGTTCCCGAGCACATCGACACGACCGTTGCTCGACTTGCGCTGGGACAGGCGGGGGTCCGTCTCGACATTGCGACCACCGCTCAGCAGGAGTACTTGCGGACGTGGGGCGGCCCGGCGCGCGGCGCGTCGACCGGCGATCACGCAGAATAGGCGACATGGTTGGTGCACGCTCCAGGGTCCTCGTCGTCGACGACGACCCGTCCCTGGCTGAAATGCTGGGAATAGTCCTGCGTGCCGAAGGTCTGGAGCCCGCCTTCGTGGCCGATGGTGGACGGGCGGTCTCGGCCTTTCGCGAGGTCCGGCCCGACCTCGTCCTGTTGGACCTCATGCTGCCTGGGGCAGACGGCATGCAGATCTGTCGTGAGATCCGGCAGGAGTCACTGGTGCCGATCATCATGCTCACTGCCAAGGCCGACACAGTGGATGTGGTCAGGGGCTTGGAAGCCGGCGCCGACGACTACGTCGTGAAGCCGTTCAAGCCGATCGAACTCGTCGCGCGGATCAGGGCGCAGATGCGCCGTACCGAAACCGACCATCCGGAGACCCTCGCCATCGGTGAGGTGAGCATCGACGTTGCGGGCCACCAAGTCCGCCGGGACGGAACTCCGATCCTGCTCACCCCGCTGGAGTTCGACCTGCTGGTAGCCCTGGCTCGTAAGCCGCGCCAGGTCTTCACCCGAGAACACCTGCTCGAACAGGTGTGGGGTTATCGGCACGCGGCTGACACCAGACTGGTCAACGTGCATGTGCAGCGGCTGCGATCCAAGGTCGAGATCGACCCGGAGCACCCTGAGGTCGTCCTGACCGTACGGGGAGTCGGCTACAAGGCCGGGCCCCCGTAATCCCGCGGCCCAAACGCCCATGACTTCGTCCAGGCTCAGTGGCTCGCGAACCCGCCTCCAGGGTGTGTTGCGTGAATTGCGGCTGCGCGCGCGAATCGCCGGACGGGCCGCCTGGCGGCGTTACCGACGCTCGTTGCAGCTGCGGGTGGCCATCATCACGATGGCGGTGGCCGGCGCTGCGGTCATCATCATCTCGGTCATCCTGTTCGACCAGATCCGGACCCAGCAATTGGCGGCGAAGAAGGACGCGGCCATCTCACAGGCCGACGTCGGGGTGCAGTACGCACGCAACCAAGTCGTGGCCGTCCCAACCGGGGACCCGCGCTCCATTCGGGAGACGTTGCAGCGCACGGTCGATGAGCTGCGCACGCGTGGTGGAAGCGCCGGACAGTTCGCCATCGTGATGATCAACCGGGACACCCCCACCCCGTTGACCCAGCCGTCATTCGCCGGGCTGACGCCGGCCTTGCCCGCCGATCTGATCGCCACAGTGGGCGCGGGCACCCAGGCCCGTCAATACGCGGTCATGCCGACCGAAGGTGGACCAGCCGTTCCCTCGCTGGTCGTCGGCGCTCCGGTACCCAGCCAAGCCGGCTCCTACGAGCTCTACTACGTCTTTCCGCTCGACCAGGAGCAGCGCAGTCTCGAGGCGATTCGGAGCACCGTCGTGGTCTCCGGCATCGGCCTGGTCGTCCTGGTCGCGGGAATCGGCACTCTGGTCACCCGGCTGGTGGTCAGACCGGTTCGGCTGGCCGCGAAGACGGCCGAACAACTGGCCTTCGGGCAACTGGAGCGGCGACTGCCGATCCGCGGCGAGGACGACCTGGCCCGGCTCGCCGGGTCCTTCAACCGGATGGCGGCCAGCCTGCAGAGACAGATCACCCAGTTGGAAGACCTGTCCCGGTTGCAGCAGCGGTTCACCAGCGACGTCTCTCACGAGCTGCGAACGCCACTGACCACGGTGCGGATGGCCGCCGACATCCTGCACAGCGCCCGCGCCGACTTCGCACCCGACGTCGCCCGCTCGGCCGAACTCCTGCACACCGAACTCGGCAGGTTCGAGGCCCTGCTGACCGACCTGTTGGAGATCAGCCGTTACGACGCAGGTGCGGCCAGCCTGGTCGCCGAACCGACCGAGCTCGGACCGCTCGTCCAAGGGGTCCTCGCCA
>JACCUM010000208.1 GCA_013811805.1 Geodermatophilaceae bacterium
CCACAGCGACAAGGAAGGAGCTGCGGGCACGTTCAAGGGCACCTACGGCCATCACCCGCTCGCGGCGTGGTGCGACAACACCGGAGAAGCCCTCGCGCTGCTGCTGCGACCCGGGAACGCCGGCTCCGTGCGACACGAGGTCGCACGAGTTGAGTGGATACACCGATTGGAGATTCGACCGATGTCGAAGGTGTAGCCCGGACCAGTGTCTGATGGTCCGTCCCCACCTTGGCGTGCGTCGTTGGTAACGACGGGGTGCGAAGCCCAGGGGAGAAGCCCGAGGAACTCCGATCCGCCCGGAGATCACAGGCAAGGGGAAGACCGGACGGGCGAACGCGAGTGAACCCTCGATGATGCCTCGTCACGTTTGGGCCCTGCAGGCGGAAGTTTCCAGCGGGGTGCAGGGACTGGCCGTTGTGAAGCGGCGGGTGCCGGTCGGACAGCGAGCCGCCGACCGGGAGGACACCACCGTCCCCGGGGTATAGAGGGCGCCCAACCCGGTCGTGTCTGTCTCGTGTGGAACGTGGAAACCCCGACGGGGTCCGTGCGGGTGGCGCCGCTCGGTGAGCCGACCGTGAGGAAGGCCGATCCCCCCGGCGGGACAGGATGGCCAAGAAGCGAATGCCGGTAGGTCGAAAGGCCACGGGAACCCGGGACGTGATGGCGGCTCCTCCGCCGCCGGTCCCGCATAACCGACCGGATACGGGCTGGTGCCCGGCCCGAAAGGGCGCTGACGTGGCCAGGTGAGCCTGTGAAGACCAAAGCCAGATAGCGCCGGAACCGAAGGGCAAGTTGGACATCATGGCAACGACTACGTCGCCGACGGCACGCGCCGTCGGGGCTGGGGTTGTGATGGTGAACGGACCGGAGGACGAGGTCACCGACTGGTTGTCGATCGACTGGCAGCGGGTTGAGGACGACGTAGGGCGCTTGCGGCGGCGTATCTTCACGGCGACGCGGGATGGGGACCTCAAGAAGGTCCGGAACTTGCAGAAGTTGATGCTCCGCTCCCGCGCCAACGCTGTGTTGAGCGTGCGTCGGGTCGCGGAGGTCAACGCCGGCCGCGCGACGGCGGGCGTCGATGGGAAGACCGCGCTGTTGGCTTCCCAGAAGGCCGAACTGGCCGACTGGGTGCAACACCGGTCGGCCCGGTGGACACCGGAGCCCGTCAGGCGGGTGTATATCCCGAAGGCCCACGGGAAACGGCGCCCGCTCGGGATTCCGGTGATCTGGGACAGAGCCCTTCAGGCTGTTGTCCTGGGCGCGCTGGAACCGGAGTGGGAAGCGCGGTTCGAGCCGAAGTCCTACGGCTTCCGCCCGGGCCGCGGCTGTCACGACGCGATCGAGGCGATCTTCTGCGTGGTTGCGGGACGCACTCCGCGCCGCCGGTGGATCCTCGACGCCGACCTGGCAGCGGCGTTCGATCGGATCGACCACAGCCACCTGCTCGAGGCCCTGGGCACCTTCCCCGCGAGGGACAGGATCGCCGCATGGCTGCGAGCGGGCGTGGTCGAACGCGAACAGCTCACCTCGACCAGGAAGGGAACTCCCCAAGGTGGGGTGATCAGCCCGTTGCTGCTGAACGTGGCGCTGCACGGGCTGGAATCAGCGGCCGGAGTCCGGTACTTCCCCGACAGCGTCAAACATGCGGGGAGATCGGTGCCAGAAACCCCGATCGTGGTGAGGTATGCCGATGACCTGGTGGCCTTGTGTCATAGCGTCGAGCAGGCGCAGCAGGTCAAGGAGCACCTCGCGCGGTGGCTGGCCCCGCGGGGGTTGGCCTTCAACGAGGACAAGACGCGCATCGTCGGCCTCGACGAGGGTTTCGACTTCCTCGGATTCAACATCCGCCGCTACCGCAACGGGAAGCTGCTGATCAAACCCAGCAAGGCAGCCGTGCAACGCATCCGCAGCAGGCTCGCCGCCGAGGTCAAGGCCCTGCACGGGGCCAACGCCGAAGCGGTGATCACCATGCTCAACCCCGTGATCCGGGGCTGGGCGGCCTACTACCGCACCGCGGTGTCCAAGGAAATCTTCAACGACTTGGACCACTACATGTGGTTGCTCACCTACCGGTGGGCGCAGCGGGCGCACCCGAACAAGGGGAAGCGTTGGGCCGCGGCCCGCTACTTCGCCGCGTTTCACCCCACAAGGACAGACCGCTGGGTGTTCGGCGACCGCGACAGCGGCCGCTACCTGGTCAAGTTCTCCTGGACCCCGATCGTCCGACACACCCTGGTCAAGGGCAGGTCCTCTCCCGATGACCCCGCCCTGACCAGCTATTGGGCCACCCGGCGCCGACGTGGGAAACCACCGCTGGGCCCGTTCCTGCTGCGACTTCTCCGGTCCCAGCACAGACGTTGCCCGGTCTGCGGGGACCTGCTGCTGCACGCGCAGCGGCAACCGCAGAGCCCCGATGAATGGGAACAGTGGCTCACCGCGCTGCGCACGGCGATCCGCCGCACGGCGATCGCCGCGACGGGCGGCCCGACGCACGACACCGCACGCTGTCTCGTGCACACACACTGCGCGCGACGGCACAACGCCGCCGTGCGCACACCGGTGCTTCTGCCAGCCCGCCCGCTATCAGGGCTTGCTTGAGCCGTATGCGTGGATGACGCGCACGTACGGTTCTGAGGGGGCCCCGGCG
>JACCUM010000220.1 GCA_013811805.1 Geodermatophilaceae bacterium
AGCTGACGAGCGGCACCGGCGGGGTTCAGTCCAGCAGCCCGGCTTCGCGCGCGGCCTTGAGTGCGGGCTTGATCGTCATCGTGGGACCGACCACCTCGGCAACCGGGCCGAGAGTCTTGAGGCCGTCGCCGGTGTTGAGGATGATCGTCTCCGCGGCCGCGTCGAGCCCACCGCTGGCCAACAACTCCTGCAGGCAGGCAACCGTGACTCCGCCGGCGGTTTCGCCGAATACGCCAGCCGTTCGGGCCAAGATCCGGATGCCCTCAACGATCTCGGCATCACCGACGTGCACGATCGAGCCGCCCGTACGGCGGACCGCGTCGAGCGCGTACGGACCGTCGGCCGGGTTGCCGATGTTGAGTGACTTGGCGATACCGGTCGGCTTCACCGGTCGCACCACATCGTGGCCCTCTGCGAAGGCGGTCGCGATCGGCGAGCAGCCCGAGGACTGAGCCCCGAAGATCTTCCACGGGGTGCCCTCGACCAGGCCCGCGGCGACGAGTTCGCGAAAGGCCTTGTCCACCTTGGTCAGTAGCGAGCCAGAGGCGACCGGGATGACCACCTGGGCCGGGATCCGCCATCCGAGTTGTTCGGCGATTTCGTATCCGACCGTCTTGGAGCCTTCGGCGTAGTACGGCCGGACGTTCTGGTTGACGAACGCGGTGTCCTCGAACTCGTCGGTCTCTTGCAGTTCGGAGGTCAACCGGTTGACGTCGTCGTAGGAGCCATCGACCGCGATCAGACGGCCGCCGTACACAGCGGTCTGCACCACCTTGCCCGGCTCGAGGTCGCTGGGAATGAACACAGTGGACTGCCAGCCGGCCCGAGCGGCGTGCGCGGCGACGGAGTTGGCCAGGTTGCCGGTCGAGGCGCAGGCCAGCCGGCGGAACCCGAAGCCGTGTGCAGCGGTGGCCGCCAGCGACACGACTCGGTCCTTGAAGGAATGCGTCGGGTTGGCCGAATCGTCCTTGATCCAGACCGAGGTCATCCCGAGTTCCGCGGCCAGGCCTGGAGCGTGGATCAACGGGGTGAGTCCGGGGTTGAGGCTCACCCGGCTGTCAGGCTCCTGACCTACCGGGAGAAGGCCGGCGTAACGCCAGAGGTTCTTCGGACCGGACTCGATCTGCTCACGGGTCACCGTGGCCAGTACCGCTTGGTCGTAGCCGACTTCGAGCGGGCCGAAACAGTCCGCGCAGGCGTGGATCGGAGTGAGTGGGAATTCCGCGCCGCAATTACGGCAGACCAGTGCAGTAGCCGGACACTGGATGGACGCCGAAACTGCGGGCTGAGCCGTCAACGTCATGAAGTCTCCTCATCTGTCCCGCGGTTGCGGGCCGGAGTTGGCACCTGTCGCCGAATCGCGATGGTTGCCGGGGCTTCATCGGGCCGGATCCCTCTGCCCCTCTGGATGAGTGGTGCGATCCAAAGTCTAACCGCCCGGAAAATATCGGCTCCGGCACGGCATGATTCACCGGTGCCCATGTCGTCGTCGTCGTCGTCGAAGGTGCGGATCGTCTATTCCGATCTCGACGGGACGATGGTCGGACCGCGGGGCTCCTTCTGGCTCGACGCCGAGCGCGAGCTGACCGACGAGCCGAGCAAGGCGCTGGTCGCTCTGCATCGGGCACAGGTCGATCTGGTTCTGGTCTCCGGACGTACCCGGGCGCAATTGGTGGAGGCCGGACGAATCTTCGGCGCTGACGGTTTCATCGCCGAACTGGGCTCGGTCGTGGTCTGGTCGGGTTGGCGGGAGCATCGGGTGCTGCCTGGCGAGATGCCAGCCGGCTTCGGCGGGCAAGCGCCCTTCGAGGTGATCACACGACTCGGGATACCGGAGCAGTTGTTCGCGCGTTACCCGGGTCGCCTGGAATGGCATGCACCATGGCATCTCGGGCACGAGGTGGACGCGATACTGCGCGGATCGATCGACGTGGACGAGGCCGAGGCGTGGCTGACCGATCAGGGTTGGGGCTGGCTCACGTTGCGGGACAACGGAACTCTGCCTCTTTCCCGTAGCACCGGCTTGTCCCCTGAGGGTCTTCCCGCACACGTTTACCACCTGATGCCCCGGGGCCTGTCCAAGGGACTAGCCGTGCGCTGGGACCTGGAACGACGCGGCTTAGACCCGGCCGATGCCATCGCGATCGGTGACAGCATCAGCGACCTCGAGATGGCCGATTCGGTCAGCCGGCTGTGGCTGACCGCGAACGGGCTGGCCAACCCCGAGGTAGCCGCACAGGCTGGCGCCCGGGCGAACGTGACGGTCTGCAACGAGGCGGTCGGGCACGGCTGGGCCCAGGCGATCCGCTCGATCCTCCGCTGAGCGACCGGAGCCGGGCCGAGTCAGGGCAGGCACCGGACCGTATCGCCGAGCCAACCGCCTCGCCGACCGGACTTTCTCCGGAGAAAGTCACGTCAGCCGCCGGTCCGAGGTGACATTCTCCGGAGAAAGTCCCTCACGCGCGCCGAGCGCCGTCCCTAGGAGACGACGTCCTTGCGCAGGAAGTGCCGGAAGGCCAGGCCGGTGAACACCGAGGTGTAGGCCACGGCCACGATCGCGCCCTGCAGCATGTCCCCGCTGTCGACCGGAGTGAGCAGCATGCCCGTCCAGGCGTACTGCTCGTTGGTCGGCAGGTAGTCGCGCAGGAAACCGAGTTGGTCGATCGCGTCGAGGATCCCGCACACGATGATCGTGAACACCGCCCCGCCGACTGCAGCCAACGGCGCGTCCGTACGGCAGGACAGCCAGAAGGCGAACGAGCCCACCGTGAGCTGGGTCAGTGCGAGGTAGCCGACGATCGCAAGCAGCCGTGGATAGGCCTCGGCCGGCGCCAGACTCACCCCGATCGGGGTCTGCGCCGCGCCCCAGCCGAAGAAGAGACCGCCGGCAATGATCGCTGTCACTACGAGCAGGGCCAGCGCGGCCAGGCTGAGGACCAGGGCGGCGGCGTACTTCTGCCGGAGCAACCGCGCCCGCGGGATCGGCGTGGCCAGCGCATAGCGAAGCGAGCCCCACTGCGCCTCACTGGCCACCGAGTCTCCGAAGAACAGGGCGTAGACGACCACCAGGAAGAACCCCGTCGTCGCGAACAGCACGAAGAGGGTGAAGTTCAGCCCGCTCGAGGTCGCGACATCGACCAGCGAGATCCGACTGTCGGTCTCACCGCCGCTGTCCCCGCCCTCGACTCCGATCTGGAGAGCAGTGAGCAGCACCACCGGCAAGATGAACATCAGCGCAAAAGTCCACTGGGTACGACGACGTTTGAGCTGGCGGACGAGTTCGACCCGCAGCTTCAGGGTCCGGTGAGGGACATAGCCGGGTGCCGCCCCCGTGTCATGAGGATCTTGTACGGCAAGGGCTTTCGTCTCCGAATCAGCCGAAGAAGTAGTGGAGCTCATGAGCGATCCTCCTCGACCAGGCTTATGAAGGCGTCCTCGAGGCGGCGCCGCGGGATGACCCGCTCGACCCCGATCCCGGCTGACACCAACCGGTTGACGACCTCACCGCGCGGGTACCCGTCCAGATCGACGATAAGGCCGTCGTCGTCGTCCTCTAGCTGCCGGATCCCGTCGATCGAGGACAGCAGCGCGCGGGCAGCCGGCCGGTCATCCACACCGAGCAGGACCGCACCTCCGGTCCCGATGATCTCCTCGACGCTTCCTTCGGCGATGAGCTTCCCGTGGTGCATGACCACGACGTGGGTACAGGTCTGTTCGACCTCGGCCAGCATGTGGCTGGAGATCAGCACCGTACGACCGGCTTCGACGTAGCGATGCAATACGTCGCGCATCTCCCGGATCTGCGGCGGGTCGAGCCCGTTGGTCGGTTCGTCCAGGACCAGCAGGTCGGGCAGCCCGAGCATCGCCTGGGCCAGGGCCAGCCGCTGGCGCATGCCCTGGCTGTAGGTCTTGACCCGCTTGTTGATCGCGGTCCCCAGTCCGGCGATCGCTAGGGCCTCCTCGACGTGCGCATCCTGCGGGGGGCGCCCGGTGGCCGCCCAGTACAGGGCGAGGTTGTCCTTGCCGGACAGGTGCGGCAGCGCCCCCGTGCCCTCGACGAAGGCCCCGATCCGGGACAGCACCGGCGCCCCGAAGGTCACCTTGTGCCCGAACACCCGGATCTCGCCCTCGGTGGGCCGGATCAGGCCCATGGCCATCCGCAGCGCCGTGGTCTTGCCCGCACCGTTGGGGCCGAGCAGCCCGACGACCTGACCGTGCCGGACCTGGAAGGCCAGATCCTGTACGGCCTTGAGCCCGTCCGGGTACGTCTTGCTGACCCCACGTACCACCAGCGGTACGTCGGCGATCTCCGAGTCGATCGTTGAGGCGCGGGCGCGGTTGCGCCGGCCCCACCAGAAGACGATGGTGATCAGGACGAGCCCTAGACCCCCCATGATTCCGGCGAACAGCAACCAGGCCGGCTGACCGCTGGCGGCCAGCGTCCCGCTGACCGTGGGTACGGACAGCACAGCTCCCGAGGGCAGCCCGATGCCGTACACAACCGGATCGACCGGCGAGCTGTACCCCTGATCTGTCGTGGCCAGCACAAGCAGCAGCGAGTGCCCGACTTCGAGGCGGTGGACCAGCGGCGGCAGGGTGATGTCGATCGGCTCGGCTTGGCGGGGGTCAGTGCCAAGGCCCGAGAGCCGCAGCGGGGCGACACCTCCCAGCAAGGTGGGCGACCCATCCTCGGTGGTGTCGTACAGCTTCGCGAACAGCACAGCCGTACCGGTGGGCGACGCGACCAGCACCTGACTCTGCACTGCGCCGACGATGTCGATCGACGACTCCCTCGGCGTGGTGCTGAAAAACGCC